>JAQUZV010000030.1 GCA_028691155.1 Victivallales bacterium | reverse complement strand
GGCGGCATTGGGGGCCAATTATGCCAATTATTGTCTCGGGGATATTTTTTACCATCGGGTCAAGACGCATACGGGCATTCAGGACGACAAGCTGGTGGTGTCTTCGGATCCGAATATGGTCAAAGCGTTGGAATACTGGCATGAATTTCAAAAAAACGACGAGCGTGAACGGGCGCAGGACCCTTTCGATTACTATTATAGTGCCATCGGAACCAAGCGATGATTGCGGGATGGGAGCAATTGGGACGGGCATGAAAATCGGTTGGGCGGATAACGGTTGTTCCGCCGAACAATATTTCGATTTTTATTGAAAATTTTAACGTTATGGTATTGGAAGAATATGTTTTTGCCGTGTATTATTTGATAGACTATGGGGGAAAATTAACGTGGAGCCATTATCAGGCAACGGAATAATCAGTGTCTTTTTAACCGCGCAGATGTTGGGGGAGCGAATTGAATACCAAACTACGATTATGGCAGATATATCCTATCGGCACGGAATGCCCAGTGGCGGCAAGTGGTTACGGGCGTTCGCCCTATTCGGCGGTCCAATTTCCCCGCTCGCATTTTTTCAATGGGCGTGCCAATAGGGAAGAAATATTTTCCCGCCAGTGATATGGTTACCAAATCAAGGCGGAATGAACGCGGTGATATTAATGAAAGGAACATGAGGTTGTCGGGGGGGAATGACGATGGAAAACACTGTTTGCGGTGATGCCATATCTTATCTTTTCCCGGGAACATGGCCGGAGAGGCCAGTCGTATCCGATTCCTTGTTATGGTCAAATCGAAGGGGCCGGTATAACTGCCGGGACAAAAATTTGGGGGGAGCAACACGATGAAACAATTGAACCGGTATTTTTTATTATGGTCATGCGGGATTGCCGGGCTGGGACTGGTTGTTACGGGTAACGCGGAAACCGCAAAAACATGTCATGGCGACTGCCGCGGCAATGTTCCGGCGGCGGTTACGGGCGATTGGACCGGGGGGCCTGATTGCATGGGGGGCGACGACCATGGTTGCCACGGCAATTTGTCGCCGGCGGCGGACGGTGATGCGTTGCCGTTTCGTCTTTATCGGGCCGGTTTGGACCGGCCGATATCTCCCGGAACGTTGAAATATGCGGATATTTCAGCGCATTCTCCTCCTGGCGGGGGTGAAATAACTCCGGCTTCGGAAGGGGGGAAACGGTTTCAGTATGGGCTGCTGCGTGATGCGACAACGAGTGTGGTTACTCAGGATTCAACGACGTTTCACCTTGGCGATAATATTCGTATCGGTTATCAGGTTTGTACGTCTATCGGCATCACTGCGGTGTATGACAGTTCTCGCGATACGACGGGCGATTATGTTGCCGACAGGGTGCATTTTACCGTTTGGATCAAGTCCCAACTGCAGCGTTCTTACGATGGCACATTCTGGGCCTCGGGCAATTATAAACCGTCTTTGTTGCGGGTGGATTTTACGGCGCAGATCAATCGGACGACCGGGGAGATAACATGGCATGCCACCGAGGGTATATATGCCACCGGCGGCAGTCGTACTTTGGGGGCATATATACAAATTTCTCATGAGGGAAATACTCTGGCGGTAACGGCGAAAACCGCGGAAATACATCTTAACGGTTTATCGTCCCGGGTGGCTATTGCCGGAAAAAATTCCCAGGAAGTAAATATTATCATGCTCAAATAGGAGAAGCGAATGAAATCGTTGCGGATCGTGATGGTGTTGTTGGGCGTTCTGCCGTTGCTGGCAGTGGCGGCGGAACAGAAGGAAGCGAATTTTCTTCAATCCCGAGATTTTTATCTGATCAAAGCGGCGCCGCCGCAACATTGCGAGGCCATGCTTTTCAGCGAGGGGAAAGCAGACGGCGAGATCAGGAAATATATGGCGGAAGAACACGTGGCGATTTCTTTTACCGGGGTCGGGCCGTCGTTGGACCTTGCCGGCAACCGGCTGTTCAAATCCGGAACCATCAGAGCGGAAGCGGAGATCGTCTTTTTTCAATATGATCAGCAAAAGAACGATTATGTGAAAATAGGCGGTTGCAAGAGCGATAACTCGCTGGTGTGCAGTGTTTATGGCGGACGGAATCCATATCTGATTTTAAATTGGATTGAGGAGGCCGATGGCGGCAAATGCTTTTTTACGTTCCAATTCAAAATGAAGCAAAAGGAAAAGATCAAAAGTAGTGTCTTGTTTTATTTCGGAATGAAAAACGGCAATTTTTATTTTAATCCCTCGGTGCAGCAGATTTTATGGGAGTCTCCGACCCATAAGGATTTGCCGCTGAATACCGAAATTTTTTCGGCTTTTTCCCATGTCCCATTGTTGGGCCCCATGTATGATGACGGTGCCGTCGACGGAGAATACCGGATAGAATTGAAAAAAGTAATCGGTATTTATTGAGGCGATCGATTTCATGCCGGAACGGCGACATCGGTCTTTTCCGGGAGGTGTCGGTGAACATTTCCCGATTGATCGATGGAGCCGGCAAAAATTTATGTCCCCGCAATGGGCGAATAAAAAAACAAAGGATGTGGGGATGAAACCGTCGCCGTGACTGATCGCGAGCTGGAGAAGAGGGATAAAGTAATGTACGGAAGATGGCGAAAACTGTTATTGCTGTCGCTGATGAGTGGGATCGGGCTGAGCGGCGGCGCCCGGGGTATGTCGCCGTCGTCTTTATCGCCGTCCCGCTGGGAAATGTCGGCGGGGATCAAGGAACTGTATGATACGCCGCTGGGGACGGTATATCAGTTGCCATATTCTGATAAAGCGCCATGGGGACGTTTTCACGAACGGGGTCTGACGTCGGAAAAATTGTCCGGGCAGTTGGTAACCCTGGAATGTGAGTTGCCGGATTTTCCCGATGATGATGATTCGCAGTATATGATAGTAGAGTTTTCAGTGCGGGTATTTCCGGCCATCTCCCGGGTGAAGAATCCCAATCTGCACCTTGGCGTCGGGGTTGCCAATTGGGAAGGCGTTAAGGCCGGAGGTTATAAAGATATCATCTGGATGGATGAACTGCACAGTGGATGTTCAATGTCCGGGTACCATGTCGATAAATGTCCTCTGTGTGGCGTATTGTGTTATGGTCATTCTTCTCCGATGTCATACTTGAACGCGGCATCAAAAACTCCGTATTATGAGCCGGAGAAATATCGTTTTGTTTTTTCTTGTTTTTCTATATGGGAAGAAAAAAATCATGGTGCGATCAACCTACGGTGTCCTAGTTGCGAGCAAAAAAGACCGGCTCATCGTTTTGTAATTTTCATTCCCCAACCGTCGCGTTCCTCTGTGGCTTTCGACAAGGATCCGCCGCGGACAATTATTGAGGTTTCGGAACCGGGGGTCTATTTCAGCGCGACGCATCCGGATGCGCCGAAAGACGATTCCGTGGCGACCAAGAAGAAAACCATCTTGTTCCCGGTAAAGGTCCTGCCCCGACATTATCCCTATGGCTCGTACGAATTACCGTCTCAAAAGATGATACGGCAGGACAACCCTGATCAACTCTATGCCTATGCGTTGAAGCTGCAACAATACGATCCGCCGCGGGCGCAGCAATTGTTTGAAAAACTGAGCGGCAGGAAATTCGAGCATGTTCTGGCCATGTATAAAGCCGGGTTCGGGTATTGGCGCGGGATCGGCGTGGCTCCGGATTGGGCCAAGGCGGAGGTGTTGCTGAAGAAGGCGGCCGGCTATGGTTTACCGCAAGCCGTGGCGGCATTGGCGGAGATCCGGCTGACGCGGTTGCCGGTGGAAGTACGGCTTGGTTTGCCGAATTACGGTCCGGAATTGCAGAAAAAAATCAATCATACCTGTATCCCCAAATTTGGGGATGAACTGTCCTTTGTCTGTAGACTGCTGCGATTAATGCCACGTAATGAGCTGCTTGAGATTAACGGTCCCAAGAATCAACTGATGGCGGCCATATCGAGGACCGGCAACCTGACCGTAACCGCGCGGGACATCACCGTAACCGCGCGGGACATCTATCCCGAAATCACGGCCACCGGGGCGTTTTATCTGGCGGCTGGGAACGCGATTGCGGCCAGAAAACCGGAAGAAGCCGGACGCTTGTTTGCCGCCGGGGCCAAGATGGGCAACCGGAGTTGCGAGCTGGAGTTATTGCGTTTGCAGGTGGAGAAACAAAAACTGCCACCGTCGTATTTCACGCCGGAAACCGACCTTAAATATGGGGACTATCCGTTATATTATCTGCTGCAATATGCGGTGAAAAACAAGCAGCCGTTAGCCATTGAGCAAAAGGTGGAAGACTGGAAAAAACATGGAGCGCATGCGGCCGATTTACCGACGGTGCTGGTTTTTTTGTATGATTTTTATACCCGGGATTTCCGTAACAGCAAGAGCAAAATATTCCTGGGTATTCCCAGTGGGAAACTGGAGCCGGTAATTTTGATGGGGGAAGATGGCCAAAGAAGAAAAGTAATACCGGCTCACGACATATTTTCTCGTGCCAAAACGATCGTGGCGATGTTGATGGTGGCGAATCGACAATTGGAGAATATTGCCCGGCAAGGGGATAGAGATGCGTTGTATTTACTGGGTTTGCAATATCTCAACGGCCAGCGGACCGGATTGAGCTCCATCGGCGATAGCGATCATTTGGAGAAGATCAACGCGGCGAATTTCTTTCGGGCGGCGGCGAAAAAGGGCCATCTGAAAGCCGGGTTCATGGCGATAAAAATGGCCTTCGAGAGTAATGGGGTGGTGCATAAGGAATGGCTGGAACAGTTGGCGCCATACCGCGATTTGAATTATGGTCCGGCGTGGTTGCTGTCGGCACAGATTGAAGAAAAACTGGCCGGGAAAAATCCGAAAGATGCGGGAAAAATAATGGCGACTTACCACCAAGCGGCGGCATTGGGGGCCAATTATGCCAATTATTGTCTCGGGGATATTTTTTACCATCGGGTCAAGACGCATACGGGCATTCAGGACGACAAGCTGGTGGTGTCTTCGGATCCGAATATGGTCAAAGCGCTGGAATATTGGCGTGAATTTCAAAAAAACGACGAAAACGAACGGGCGCAGGACCCTTTCGATTACTATTATAGTGCCATCGGAACCAGGCAATGATTATAATTCGATGCCCAGCATGTCCGGATAATTGTCCGCCAGGTGGTAAAAGGCTTCGATATAAGCCCGGACCTGCTTTTTCGAACCGCAGATGCTGATGGCTCCGGCGGTATGGCCGTCCTCGGTGGGCATACGCATGTTGCCGACCGCGACAAAGCCGTTGCTTTGCAGGTCGCTCAGCGGGCTGACGAACATTTCCGCATCGCGCAGGATGGTCAGACCGACCGTGCCGAGAAATTCGCCGATCGCCTTGGGCATCAGGTAATGGGCGATGTAGTAGAAGATGGGATGGGTCATGGCGTAGAGCTCCAGCAATTCGTAGCTTTCGCTCTTGCCGATCCGGGTGGCGAACAGCCGCCGGTTGAACTCGCGCTGGTAACGGAGGAAACCGGCCAGAGGATCGGCGGCATCGAAAAATCGACTCGGGCGGATGAAAATCAGACTGATGTTGCGCTCCTGCGGATAGTCCATAATCAACGAAGTGTCAACCGGGAACAGAAATTTGCTGTCCCGAAAATATTCATATCCGGCCAAGCCCCAGATCAACATGCTGGAGATGGTGGCCGGTCCTCCCATTTCCGCGTAATAACGGTTGTTGAGGTAGTGCCGCAACCGGGAGAATTTTTCGAAATCGACATAGATTCGGGCGCGGAACAGCCGTTGGCCGAAATAAAACACTTCCGGCATGGCGGCTTTGCTGTTGCGGGCGGGATAGAGGATTTGTCCGGCGGCGCCCCATTCCTGTTTCAACTGCGCCAGCATTTCCTGCATCGGCATGCCGTCGACCGGGACGTGATGGTGTTGAAACCAGAGGTCGGCTTCGCGGTAATCGGTGGTAAAGCGGCAAATAATGTTGAGCAGCCCGGAACCGGGGTGGCGGCGGTTTTTGAAGTTCGGGGTGCCCAGTCGGGCTGCGTTGAGACGGGTGGGGTCGTCGGGGAGGGTTTCGAATTGAATGAAGGTGCCGTTGAGAACGCGTTCCACCAGTTCACGGATTTCCTGGCGACCGCCGGAGGAGATGCCCTTGAGAGAACGCACCCAGCGTTTCAGACGCTTTTCCAGCGTCCAGGCGCGGGTCCGTTCCGGGGCGTTGCGGGTGGCATTGAACTGGGTGATGATTTGGTCCAGGGCCAGATCGACATCTTCCCGGCGCAGCAGGGAAAAGGTTTTGCGGGTGGAATCCAGATACGGCACAATCCGCAGCATAACGCCGTCATGGGAAAATTCCGCTTCGGTGATATCGGTATAAAACACCTTTTTGGGCCAAACCCGGAATCGTCCCCATTCCAGGGTCCAGTGGCAGGCCGGGTTTTGGCGCAGAAAGCCGGCCAGACGTTCGACCAGCAGCGTTTTGGCCTCTTCCATCACCGTGGCCATCTGGTTCGGCGGCGAATAAGCCAGGCGGAAGCTGGCCAGAACGAACTTTGAATGTTCGGTGCGCAGAAAAATACCGGTTGCTTTGCGCCAGCCGTTTTCCTCGGCCCGGAATCCCAAGCGCTTCAAAAATTGCAGTATTTTGATAAAGACAATAATGATCAGTGTTCCCAGACTCCAACGGTCGATCAACCGGTGCATGCGGAGGTGACGCAACCGCGGCATGGACATGACACTTTTGAGCGGCGATGCTTCTTTCGGTGCCTTCTGTTCCGCGGGCGTGGCGACGGCGATCGACGGCTCGGCGGTGGGGTTGATCGGGCCGACACCGAAAAATTCCGTCAGCAGCGCGGCGGTTTCACGCGGTTTTTCCTCCTGAGGCGAGTGACCGCATTCCGGAATGATTTTCACTTCGGCATGCGGCAGGTCGTCATGGAAACGGGCGGCGTCTTCCCGGGGAATGATTTCATCCTTTTCCCCCCAGATAATCATCGCGCGCACATCGATTTTCCGTACGTTGGCCACGAAGGAGCGGACATTGGCAATGGCGATCTGTTTGGCGGCGCTGATCAGACATTCCTTGGCGTTTTCCTGACGCAGGACATCGGCATATTCGCGGACCGTGTCCACGGTGATTTTATTTTTGTCATAGTAGGCCTGATGCAGCACCAGAGAGGCCAGCAGGTCCTCTTTGGCCAACTTGACCAGCGGGCTGGTGGGCGAGGTGGAAGTGAGGTCGTCGATGAAACGCGGCAGTTTCTGAAACAATCCGGCGCTGTCGATCAGGACCAGCCCGGTTACCCGATGACGGATTTCCTCGTGAAACAAGGCAATCAGCGAAATGGCGCCGCCCATCGAATGCCCGACGAGGATCAGGTGGTCAAGCTCCAGGCGGCGGATGAATTCGGACAGGATCACCGCCTGATCGAACGGGGCCAGGTGGTCGTCGGTGATTTTGTCCGAATAGCCGTAACCTTTCAGGTCGATGGTCAGGCAGCGCAGCCGGTCGGTCGGCAGGAATCGGCGCATTTCCATCCAGGTATAGGAAAACGAAGCGAATCCATGCACCAGCAACACCGTCTGTCCCCGGCCGCAGTCGGTGTAGGCGATATTGACGCCGTTGATAGCGATATACTTATAGTCAGCTGGACCCATTTTTACTATATACGTCCCGATTTGATTCCCAATACGTATCTTGGCCGCCGTGATGCGTGGGATAATTCCCGGCGGGGCCGGAGGAAACCGGAACTGGTGCAGACTGCGAAACAGGGCAGACGTTTTTTCTCCTCATTGCCGGAACTCCTTGCCGGCGGGCCGCCGCTCCGACGGCGCGCCCGCTAATTTCCCGACTTGAAAGATAACCGTTTCCCGGATAAAAGCAAGCGCCGATCAGCGTTTGGCGGTAATTCCGAAGGGGATAAAAAAGCAATAACCGCCGGAATATCCGTGGTCCGTCTCATAGGAAAAGAGTCGCCAGAGGAAGGAGGTCCGGGTTTTGCCAGGTGCGGTCTGGCGGGTAATGAACGGAAACAACAGCATTTCGCTATGGTCGCCGTTGCGGCGGTAGCGGTAGAAGTATTCCAGTATGGCGTTCAGTTCCCGGTCGTTTTCTTTTTCGCCGCGCGCCAGGAAAAAGAGCACGTGCCATTTGTAATTGTCACCGAACCGGTCCACATCGAACAGCAGGGGCGTCCCGCAATGGAATCCGGGGACTTCCCGGCAATAACGTTCATACAACTGCTGTTGCAACGCCGCGAAACTTTGATCCGTCGTCGGCATGGCGCCGGTCAACTTGAGGTTGGTCCAGGCGATCGACATGTCTTTACGCGCCTGTTCCTGTTCTTTCTGCCACTCCCGAAGTCGTTTTTCGCGTATTTCCGGTGCGTCGATGTAGTCATAGGCCCGATGTTCTTGCAATATCCGCAGTGCGGCTTCCAATGCGGCCAGATCTTTTTCGTGTTCGCGCCAGGTATTGTAACGGGTGACGGTGCGATCGGAAAACAGGAACGACCATTTTTGTTCCGTTACTATGGTCCGGTAATTATCCCGGTCGGATGATGTTTTTTGCCGTTCATAATCAAGTGCCGGCATCCGTTGCGGCGGATTATGTCGGCGGCGATAGGAAAAAACTAGGGCGACATTATATTCCTCTTCCGACAATTCCGCCTGACGATTGCAGACCCATTGGTGTTGGAAGATGAACGGCCCCATAATGTTGTGGTCCTCTTCGTTCCAGTTGATCAAGGCGACGGCGCCATTACTGGAAAACAGCGGCCACAGCAGATTGAATTCGGTTTTATCCTCTTTTTTCCGGTGTTTATACCAGAAGAAGGGGATGCTGCCGTAAGCGGCGGTATCCGGGGAGAGTGAACGGATGAAAAACGGCCACATAACGCTCAGATAATCCTCCTTGGGATCCTTGGAGTGGATCACCATCGGCCCCATGACATTGAGTGTGGTCTCCTGTTTTTTGGGATTGGTCTTATACCAGAAGAATGGTATGCTGCCGTAAGCGATGGAATCCGGGGTGAACGATTGGATATACAACGGCCACATGACGCTCAAATAATCATCCTGCCGATTTTTCTTATGGAACAATAGCGGTCCCATGACATCCAGTATTTTCTCCTGTTTCTGGGGATTGGTCTTGTACCAGAAGAATGGTATGCTGCCGTAAGCGATGGAATCCGGGGTGAACGATTGGATATACAACGGCCACATGACGCTCAGATAATCCTTCTGGGGCGCCTTGGCACGGATCACCACCGGCCCCATGACATCGAGCACGGTTTGGTCCTCTTTGAGACGGTGGCGATACCAAAAAAAGGGGAGACCGCTGCAAATTTTTGCGTTGGGGGAGGAAGATTGGATGTACAACGGCCACATGACACTCAGGGATTGTTCCGTTCCTTCCCGGCGACGGATCAGCAGCGGTCCGGCCACGCTGAGGATGTCAAACGAATTCGGTTTGGTGCCCCAACTGCGGTTGAACAGCAGAGAGATGAACAACCGACCGTCTTGGTCGCGCTGATAATAGTACAACGGGATGATGCTGTGTGCCATGGATTGATCGTTGCCGGTATAAAACCAGTTGAGGGCGTAATAAAGATAATCCGGTCCCGCCTGACGATAGATGCCCAGGGCGCCGAACAACGGCATAATCAACCGATTATGATCTTCCCCGCGGTAGAGATACAAGGGGAACAGCCAACTGTTGCGGGCGTTGTTATGACGGTAAAACGGAAAGACTCCGAATTCGCCGCCGGCGGGAAAATACCAGACCGGCCCGAAATAACTTAATTCCTGACCGACATGAAAGAACGGGATCATGCCGTAACGGTCCTTATGCCAGTAAACCGACAGCAGCCAGCCGTCGCCGCTGACCGGGTTCCAGGCGCACAACGGAAATAAGATGGCATATTCGTGGTTGTCCCGGAGAAAGAACGGGCGGGCGGCAAAACCATTTTGGTCCCAGTCTGCCACCGGCCATAGAATTGCGCCGGCGCCGGCATTGCCGTAATATGCCGGCCAGAGATTGACGATTTGACTGTCGAACTTGATTTCGGGTTGCTTGTCCAGCGGCGAAACCCGCATCATGCGCTTACTGGATACACAGGAACACAACCACATGGCGGTAATTACCGCCGCTCCGACGATTAATACTTTTCTCATTTTATTCCCCCCTTGGTTAGCTTATTTTCCCCCTTGGCAACGGTATGATTCATGGTGGTTGTCGCTCCCAAGCCAGCCGCGACGCGAACCGAACCCCCATCGTCGCGTCGGGTTGAGCTTCTCGGCGATATTCTCCTGGTTACCGCTTTGATGGGGTGTTGCCATCATGCTTCCGTTACCGAAGATAACCGTTTTTTGGCTAAAAGCAAGTGCGGTTCAGCGTTGGGCGGTAATTCCGAAGGGGATGAAAAAGCAATAACCGCCGGAGTTGCCGTGATCCGTCTCATAGGAAAAGAGTCGCCAGAGGAAGGAGGTCCGGGTTTTGCCGGGCGCGGTCTGGCGGGTAATGAACGGAAACAACAGCATTTCGCTATGGTCGCCGTTGCGGTGGTAACGGTAGAAATATTCCAGCACGGCGGTCAGTTCCCGGTCGTTTTCTTTTTCGCCGCGCGCCAGGAAGAAGAGCACGTCCCATTTGTAATCGTCACCGAAACGGTCCAGATCGAACAGCAGGGGCGTCTCGCAATGGAATCCGGGGACTTCCCGGCAATAACGTTCATAGAGTCGCTGTTGCAACGCCTCGAAGCCTTGATCCGTCGTCGGCATGGCGTCGGTTAACTTGAGGTTGGACCAGGCGGTCGACATGTCTTTACGCGCCTGTTCCTGTTCTTTATGCCACTTCCGAAGTAGTTTTTCCCGTCTTTCCGGCGCGGAGATGTAATCATAAGTTCGGTGGTCTTTCAATGTCCGCAGCGCGGCCACTAATGCGGCCAGATCGTGCCGGTGTTCGCGCCAGGTATTGTAACTGGTGACGGTGAAAGCGGCAAACAGGAACGACCATTTTTGTTTCTTTTTTACGCTCCGGTAATTATCCCGGTCGGATGACTTTTTTTGCTGTTCATAATCGAGTCCCGGCATCCAGGCGGCATTGTGAAACTGGTAACAATAGGAGAAAAAGATGTTCATTTCGTATTCGTCCCAGGTCAATTCTTCCTGGCCATTGTAATTCCAGGCGTGCTGAAGAACCAATGGGCCCAGAATGTTATGGTTGGTGTCATTCCAGTTGATCAAAGCGGGAAATCCGTTGCGGGAAAACAGCGGCCACAGCAAATTGAATTCGGTTTTATCCGCTTTTTTCCGGTGTTTATACCAGAAGAAGGGGATACTGCCGTAAGCGGTGGTATCCGGAGTAAGCGATCGGATAAAGAACGGCCACATGATGCTCAGGTAACTTTTTTGCGGATTTTTCTTGTGAAACAGTATCGGACCCATGACATCCAGTATTTCCTCCTGCCGCTTGGCGTTTGTCTTGTACCAGAAGAAGGGGATACTGCCGTAAGCGGTGGTATCCGGCGTGGAGGATTGGATATATAACGGCCATAACCAACTGCGATAACGTTGATGGCCGTTGTCGTAGTCAATCCAGAGCGGTCCGGCAAAATTAAGAAAATAGTTCTGTCCGGTAATATGGTCCCAGCCGCGGGAGAACAACGGCGTTACCAGCAACCGGTCCGGGCCGTCATGCTGGTAGTAATACAACGGCAGCATGCTGTCGTTGCAGAAGTTTTTTTTGTTATCGGTATGGAACCAGTTGAGCGTATAGTAAAAACGATCCGATTTATTCTGCCGGAAAACTCCCAGGACGCCGAACAACGGTAGTATCAGCCGGTTGTCATCCTCCCACCGGTAAAGATAAAGCGGGAACAACCACCCGTTGCCGGCGTTGTTCTGGCGGTAAAGCGGGAAAAAACCGAATTTGCCGCTGGCGGGGAAACGCCAGACCGGGCCGAAATAGCTGAATTCCGGTCCGACATGAAATAGCGGCGCCATTCCATAGGCGTCATTATCCCAGTAAACCGGGAGGATCCAGCCGTCGCCGTTGGCCGGATTCCAGGCGCACAGCGGAAATAACACCGCATACTCGTGGTTGTCCCGGAGGAAGAACGGGCGGACGGCGAACCCGTTTTGATCCCAGTCCACCATCGGCCACAGTATCGCGCCGGCACCGGCATGACCGTAATATCCCGGCCAGAAATTGATGGCCTGACGGTCGAATGGGGTTACCGGTTGTTGGTTCAGCGGCGAGACCCGCATCATCCGTTCACTGGACACACAGGAACACAAGCATACGGCGATAATTACCGCTGCTCCGACGATTAAGCCTTTTCTCATTTTATTTTCCCCCCTTGATTCAGGTTATTTCGCTGGTTGATGGTCGGCCAGACGGCGATTCATGACACTGACTTCGAAAATACGGTTGCGCCGGGTTCGACGCACCAGAAATTCCACGTCGCCGTGGCGATAGATATCTCCCGCCCGGGGCGTTTTCCCCAGCTTGTCGGTCAGCCAGTCGGAAACCGTGTCCCCGGTCGCCGGCAGCGGCAGCCGCGATTCGGCGGCCAGCGTTTCCATGGTCACGCCGCCGCCGGCCATCCAGACGCCGCAGCTCAGACCGGACAGCATCCGCGGCAGGTGATCGAGTTCGTCTTCCAGATCGCCGACCAGTTCCACCACAATATCTTCCAGCGTTACCAGCCCCACCGGCAGACCGTGGTCCCGGACCATGGCCATATGGATGTGTTTGCCGACGAAGATTTCCAGCAGGTCGGCGGCGGTGTCTTCCCGGTCGGTAAAATAAATCGGCCGCAGGACGCCCAGCAGAGACGGGTCGTTCGGATTGGTCCGCATGAAGTAGACCATTTCCTTGAAATTGACGTAGCCGAGGATTCGTTTTTTGTCGCCGTTTTCACAGACCGGGAACCGGGTATGGGCGTCGGCGTGGGCTGCCAGAAACGCTTTCATCATGGTATCGCCCGACGACAGACAGGAGACCTGCTCCAGCGGGATCATGATCTGGGACAACCGGGATCGCGACAGCCGCGACGCCCCCTGAATAATGCGTTCCTGGCGGGCGTTGATCTGACGGGTCAGCCGGGCCAATCCCGCCAGCGCGGAAATTTCCTCGACGGTGCTGCGGTCCTGTGCCCCTTTGCCCGCTTCGAACGGACGGTTGATCAGATGAATCAGCCGGATCAGCGGGTGGCAGATGATTACCGCCAACTGCAACGGCCGGGTGGCGACGGTGGCGATAAAGGTGTTGAAACGCACCCCCAGCGTTTTGGGCAGGATTTCCGTATACTGGACCATGGTGACGGTGAGCAGCAGGGAAAACAGCCAGATCCAGCGGGTTCCGAACAGGCGGTCGAACTCCGATCCCGCCACGGACGCGCCGATGGTATGGGCCGCGGTATTGGCGATCAGGATGGCCGCAATCGGTTTTTCGATATTGGCCTTGAAGCCCTGCCAGATGCGGCCCATGACCGGGCTTTTGGCATTGATATCGGCCAACTGACTGGGGGTGAGGCTCAACAACGCGGCTTCCAGCAGCGAGCAGGTGAAAGAGACGGACAAGGCGACCATGATGCTGATGATGAAAAGAGTAATTATTTCCCTTGCGTGTTGGTATGGGTCCCGTTACTCATGGCGTAA
>JAQUZV010000326.1 GCA_028691155.1 Victivallales bacterium | reverse complement strand
ATCTGAACGGCTACGTCTGTCTGCTTGGCGTCGATCAGGATCGCAACACCACGCTGCATTCGGTCGAAGCGCTGCTCGAACTGCCGTATTTACGCGAAGTGAGCGGCGAAATTGAAGTCGAAGGCCGCAAAATCGAAAAAACCTGGCGCTATTATCCCGGTCCCCATCGCAACTTCATCGGCCTGGACCGGCTGCTGCGCCGTCACGGCAAAATGCGCGTCCGCCGCGTGGGACAGGCCGTAGCCCTGCTGGTGAAATCCCGTGATCTGATCGACCTGCTGTTACAGGAAGGACAGGAAAACCCGGCTTTCTGCCTGTGCGACAATCCATCCTGCGCCGATTGTGTCGCCCAGCGCTCCGCGCTGCGGCAAAACCGGTTGTCCCGGGAAAATTTCCGCGTCAGCATCGCCGCCGCCGCCGCCGGACGCTATGTGCCGGAGATCATCGAGCACCTTCAAGCCGCCGGGTGCCATCTGGTGGAACTGGATACCATCCAGGGCCAACCGGTCTTCCTGATGCCGGCCGCCAAACTGACCGCCACGGTGGCGGAATTCGCCGCCGCCAAAATTCAGGTTTCCGCGCTGCGGCTGCCGGCGGTCCCGGCCGAACTCCCGCCCATCCTGGAACGGGCCGCCGCAGCCGGGATCAAACGGTTGATTATGCCGCTGTCCGAACGGGCGCCGGCACAGGTCGGGGCAGGAAAATCGTGCGGCATCGAAATCGATTTCGTCAATGTCGGAATCAGCGGCGCCTATGCCGAAAGCATCCTGAGCCGGCTCGGTCGTCCGGCCCTGGTCTTTTCGCCCGCCGGATTCGCCAAGGCCGGGGAAAAACCGTTTCTGGAGACTTTTCACGGCGGCAAACTGCGGCGGCGCATCGTGCAACTCGAACTGGAAGACGGCAAATTCGACGGCACCATCACCGATTGGGGACAGGGCAATGCCGAACTCAAGGAATTGGTTTCCATCCTGCGTTGCGGTTCGTTTCAGGGCACAATGAACGTCGCCGCCGGCAATCGCGAACTGACCACCGCCGCCGCCGCCACGCCATGGACCCGAAAACTGATCGGTCTGCTGGAAGACATCGGCGGCATCTGATCGTTATTCGCCAAGGAGAACCCGGTTGCGCACCATCAACGCCACCGCATAACAGGCGGCGTATTCGTCCAACCGGGAAAACTCCACCTGCAACCGTTCGGTGGCGCCGGGAAAACAACGGAACGCCAGGGTTTTCTTCACGGCGTCCAGCAACACATGCCCCAAGCCGCTCAATTCGCCGCTGATGACGATCATCGACGGATTGAGCAACGTCACTACCGCCGTCAACGCATCGGCGATATAATCGCAGATTTCCGCCGCCAGCAACATCGCCGCCCGATCCCGATGCCTTACCGCCGCCACCAGCGCCGCCAGACAAAAGCCGTCCGGACGCAATTCGGTGCGGACGCCGTCCGCCGCCATCTGTTCGATACGCCGCCGAATGCCGATTTCCCCGGCCACGGCCTCCAGACAACCGCGATTGCCGCACTGACACTGCGGCCCGTCCGGCACCACCACCAGATGGCCGATCTCCATCGCCCGCCCGGTGTCCCCGACAAACAGTTCGCCGTTTTTGACCAGACCGCCGCCGATGCCGGAATTGAGACTGATCTGAAACAATCCCTCCGGAGCCTGCGGCAGCCGCGCCTGATACTCCGCATAGGCCCGGGCCATGGTTTCAGGCAGAACCAGAATGTTTTCCGCCGGAAGAATGGAACGGATCAACGCCGCCGCATCGAGATTTTTCCAACTGGGCACATTGACCGCGTGCAGCGAAACCTGTTTTTTCATATCCACCATGCCGGGATCGGCAAACCCCACGCCCCGGAAAGCCGCCATATCCGCCGGTACCGGACGCAATTCCTCAATCATCCGGGAAATCGCGGCGGCGGCCGCCGCCGCGGTAATTCCGGATTCCGGCGCGATGGCCGCCCGCGCCACCGCCTGCCCGGCATTGTCGATCACCATGCCCAGTACCCGCCGGGGCTGAACTTCCAGGCCGAGATAGTGGCCGTAAGCGGGATTCAACCGCAGTTCCGGAGAATTGCGTCCGGTACGAGCACTCTGCCGGTCCGGTTCGATCAGCCGTCCGTCCCGTTTCAGGTTGTTGACGGCGGCAAAAACGGAGGCAGGTCGATAACCGGTCGCCGCCACAAAATCACGCCGCCGCAGCCGATCGCATCGAAACAGTTCCCGCAGCAGATCATTTTCAATTATCGAACACTTCGCCATTTTTCTTCCGTTCTTTTAATTCGTTTTAGTATTATAAATCTATATCCACCGGAGTATTTTACAAGATTTAAAACCGGGTTGGATTGCAAAGCGATGATTCCCGTTTTATGATAAACGATAGGATATAAACAGTCAACGGAGCGCGAACATGAATTGCAGAATGGGTGAAATGACGGTCAGTGAACTGAACGACTATTTGAAAGTCAACCAGACGGTGATCCTGCCCTACGGTGTGGTGGAACAACACGGCTATCACCTGCCGCTGGACACCGACATCCGCAATGCGGAAATCATGGGCCTGAAAGTCGCCGAAAAATTGGGCTGCATCGTGGCTCCCACGTTGAATTATTGTTTTTCCGGCGGCATGCTGGCCGGGACGATCAATGTCAAACCGAATACGTTTTCCAATCTGGTGGGCGAAATCATCGAATCGCTGGCGTTGCAGGGATTCCGCAACATCATCATTATTCCCGGCCACGGGGGCAGCGAAAGCATGTTCCATCTGAAAGAATCGCTCCGAATTCTCAAATGGCTCAACCCGGCCCTGCACGAAGTCATGATCCTGATGATGCCGCTGTGGGATTATTCCCCCACCTGGACCCAAGGCTTTCAGAACAACGATTACCATGCGGCGGAGGCGGAAACCTCGCTGATCAAATACTGGACCCCGGAAGTGGTGCGGGACAAAATCGTCATGAG
>JAQUZV010000325.1 GCA_028691155.1 Victivallales bacterium | reverse complement strand
CCCTGCGTGATTCCGTGATCATTGCAGAGTTCGCTGATACTGCGCTCGCCTTTCAAGCCCTGCAACACGATTGTAAGCTTTTCCTTGCCGGTCCATTGTTTCTTGGCACCCATCGTCGATCCCCTTCTGTGACTCTCTTAATTTATCACATTTTTAGATGGGGGCAATATAGTGAACGCGGTCGTGAACATACCATCCGGCCCCGATTCCAGCCATAAAGATAAAAGCGCCCAACAGAATTAATTTCCATCGTTTTATTTTTGGTAATATCATCTCTCCCCCCAAGAAAATCTTTCCGGTTTCTTCCAATCCGGATCCGGCACCACCGGCAGTCATCATCACTATGATTATAGCTGCGACATTGATAAAATACAAGCCGTCCTTCCCGTATCGGGTTGGAAAAGGCCGCCGAGGCCGACCGCAAGGACCAGCCCCCTCTCGCGATCATAGCCCCTTTTGGGTCCATGCCCCACAGGAACGTGTCCGGAATCCGGCTATCCCCGCTTCAACGTCGATGCCATCACGGAATAACCGGCGCGATACTCTTTGGGCGACATGTTGCGGATCCGGCGAAAATGCCGGTTGAAATTGGACAGATTGCCGAACCCGGCGTCATAACAGATTTCCGCAATCGTTTTATCGGTGTTGATCAGCATATGGCAGGCCTTGCCGATTCTGATCTCATTGACGTAATCGATAAAACATTTGCCGGTGGTTTTACGGAAATAACGGCTGAACGCCTGCGGATTCATGCATGCCTTGGCCGCCGTTTTTTTCAGGGAAAGCGGTTGCCCGGCAACCAGATGTTCATTGATGTAACGCAAAATGCCGTTCATGCGATGATCCGGACGCACGTCCAAATCCCGACCGGAAATGGTGGACAAGCGGTAATATTCGCTCTCGGACAGTTGCGCCAGCAATGCCAACAGCCGGACAATCCGATACGGCCCGGTACTGTCGAACAACTGTCGCAGCAACGGCTGCGCCGCCCGCGCCGTCGCCGGCGGAAACGCCACTCCGAACGCCGACTGTTGCAGCATCCGGGAAATCCGGCGCATCTCCGGCAGTTCAAACAACCGTGCCCCGGCAAAATCCTCCCGAAACTGAACCACCCGGGCATGTCCCCAGGACTCGGACTTGCTTTCCCGTTGCGAGTTGTAATAATGATGCGGCACCATCGGACCGATCAACGCCAGATCCCCGGCGTCGAAAGTGCCGATATTGTCGCCGATGAACCGCGTACCATAGCTGGAAACAATGTAGGTCAGCTCATATTCCGGATGAACATGAAACACACACGGAATGACATTGCCCACCTGATCGGCGGTGTGGAAGGAACAATCCGTTCCGGGAATGATTTTTTCGTAGGCATAGCGCACTTTTTTCTTACTCCTTGCGGCAATGGTTAAAATCGTATCACACATAGCCAATTTTTCAATAGATAAAGGGGGAAAAAAGTATTATTTTGATACGTGAGTGTCAGGTTGTTTTTAAGTATTGGAACAGAGCAATTCATAAGTTTAAGGAAACCGCATCATGAAAGCCAGACCCCTCAGTACCGTAGCTCCGCAGTGGTGGGACTACACCACTCTCGACCGCGAAATTCTCGACGACGCCGCCCGTTTGACCGTCAGCGATCTGGAAAAGATGTCACGTCCGGGTTTTACCGTGAAATTTTACGACACGGTGGAAGACTTTTATCTGGCCGAGGCCCTGGAGTACATCACCTCCTGGCAGCAGGCCACGGCGGAAAAACCCGCCGGCATCTGCGGACCGATCGGTCCGACCGAACAGTTGCCGCTGGTTGCCCGGCTGGTCAATGAACTGAATATCAATCTGCGGCATTGCCATTTCTGGGGCATGGACGAATGGGTGGTCGACGGCAAGGAAGCCGACCGGAATTTCCCGCTCGGATTCGCCAAGGCCGACTGGGATCTGTGCTTCGGCCGGATTCGGCCGGAACTGCGCATGCCGGAAGAAAATCTTCACTTCCCGGCCATCGATCCGAGCAAGTATATTGCCTCCTGGGATCAGGCCCGCTGTGTGGTAATTCAGGGCGGTCAGGGCGAAACCAAACACTGGGCGTTCAACGATCCGCTCAAGCGCGAAGGCAAATATCAGGACAATCCTCCCACGCCGGAAGAATTTCTGGCCCTTACCACCCGTCGGGTCGATCTGCATCCGATGACGTTGATCCAGAATGCCCGGACCTCCGGCGGCGGGGTGGTGCAGAACGTACCGACGCAGGCGCTGACCGTCGGCCCGAAGGAAACCTGGAAGGCGGAAAAGGTCTCCATCTGGCATCCGGGACATCATGACAACGCGTTCGGCGTCCGTCTGTCCACGCTGATGATCTCCAAACGCCTTCCCGACAGCGCCGTGCCCATGTCGCTGCTGGCGCTTCATCCCAATGTTCAGTTCAACTTCCTGCGCAGCGGCATCGGCGAATGCTCCGTGGAAATGCACTAGGACGGTGGCCAATCATGAGTAAAGTTGTATTTGCCGCGGTGGCGCATCCCGACGACATCGAGTTCATGATGAGTGGAACCATGCTTCTGTTGCGGGACGCGGGTTGCGAACTGCATTATATGAACATTGCCAACGGCGATTGCGGTACGGCGGAACATGACAAGGTTACTATTGCCCGGATCCGCCGGGGTGAAAGTATGGCCGCCGCCGAATATATGGGCGCGCATTACCACGAAAGTCTGGTCTCCGATCTGGAGGTTTTTTACGACCTGCCGACGCTGTCCCGGATGACGGCGGTCATGCGCGACATCAAACCGGACATTCTGCTGGTGCAATATCCGTTCGACTACATGGAAGACCATTGCAATTCCACCAAACTGGCCGTCTCCGCCGCATTCAACCGTGGCATGGTCAATGCACCTTCGGAACCGCCGCGGCCGACGTTCGACCATCCGGTAGCCGTCTACCATGCCTTGCCGCATGGGCTGCACGATCCGCTTG
>JAQUZV010000324.1 GCA_028691155.1 Victivallales bacterium | reverse complement strand
GTAAATGTGCCTCCAAACGCTTCCACGTTGCATCCGATATATCATGTCGCCTGTATGCATCCGCCATCTTTTCTCCTTGTGATGTTGCCATAATATAGCACACATCTCGTGACGACACAATCTAAGAATGCCATACTGCAAACCATTCCGCGGGGAACGGAATTTATCGAACCGTATAATAAGCTGAAAGACGCCATTATGAGACTCGTCGGCGGTGGCGCGAGCATGCCGGACAAAATGCCGGGGGACGAAATAACCCAGATCGACCTGAAGCAGTTGCGGCAGCGATTAATCAATTTGGCCATCAGCGAAGGACGTTACATGGTGGTGGACGAAAGTAAATTGCCGCTGCTTTATAATATCGGCGAATCCGCCGGCGAAGAACCGTTTTCCTTTCCATTGCGTCCGGTGCCGAACGGGGAATTCGGCAATCAGAGGGTCTGGAAGGCTTTGGGCGACAAACCATTCACCAAAGTTCCCGGTCAATACACCAGCACCAAACATCCCGTTTATTCCGCGGACGACAATTTCGATGGCGTGCCGGTGCTCTGGGAACATTTTAAGGAAATGGAACAAATTGTCAATAATTTCGGTCTGGCCGTCCTGGACGCCGGCAACCTGACGGCGGAAAAATTCACCCAGACCTATCTGAATCCCACCGGACAACCGCCATATGTTGAAACCATCTTCCACAATTTTGTCGGAATTAGTTCCACGGCAGAGATCACCATGATCTATGACGAACAGGACGGATGGATGGTTGACTTCAAATCCTGCTCCTATTGCCGGGGCGCTAAAAAATTTACCGGAACCTGGCCGGACGACGTGTCGGCCATCGATGTTTATATAAAAATTGAGAAGCATTGCAACCACCAGCGGCTGCAAGATCACAAAGCGTATGACATCTTCACCTGGCGCAAAGTTCGGATCGGTTCCCCCAACGACGAGATTGAGATGGGAGTGACTTATGGCTATATTCCCGCCGATCCCCCGCCGGCGCCGGAAGTGGGCACTTATTCCAATTATCACTCCTACCACGAAATGATTGCCCATGTGCTGTATGATCCGGAGTATGAAAAAATATCGCTGACCAAACCGCAATCTCCGGATGACTGGAAAGACAACGCGGTGGTCAATACCGGCTGTACCATTTGTCAGAGTCCGGAAAATCCGACTTGTATATTAGATCAAATGCTCAGAAAAGAGTTCAGTCATGCCAAAGTTCCGTTGGCGCTGTCGACCGGATGGGACTGCGGGTTGATCTTCGGCCATTATCTGGGCGAGGTACAGGCGGCCGGGCTGACGTCCCGCCATTACAACTGCGAAACCGTAATCACCAACCACTATACCAAAACGGAGCCGGACGGTACCTGTTGGCGCTTTTCCGAGCTGTTGCGGCCGAGCGGAATTTATGTGGTGTTTGCCTGGAATGGCGGCGGCAACCAACTGGCCAAACCCATCGATAACAGTGATTACTGCGTCATGCGCCAGGAATCCGGTGACAATAATTACAGCGTCGAGTTCCGACGCGACTCGGTCTGGCATTTTTTTGTCTCGGGGGCGCTGGAACACTGCGAAAAACATCAAAACGGGGAAATTCTTAAAGGTAGCCTGCCGGGAGACGGGGTAAGCATCAGAAGTGGCGGCGGCGGCACCTACAACAACAAATATTATCAGCAAATGCTGTACGAATGCTACGCCGGCATTGCCACCACCTGGGAAGAGATGGTCATTCCCGGCGATCCGCCGGTGGCGGCGGAGCTGGTGGACTTTGCCCGGGACGGCCTGCTGTTGCTGCGCTGGCTGCTCGATCAGTTCACCGGTTGGGAACCGGCCATGGCCGCCGCCACGCCGGCGGAAACCATGGCAACGACCGCAACGACAACCAATTACGCCCCGGAACTGCCGGCCACGGCCACGTCAAGCGAAATGGCCGCCGCGTTGTTGGGGGTGTTCGGGATTACCACCGAAGTTAAATATGGCGATCAGATTCAGTGCAACCGATTGGGACAACCCAACACCCAATTCCAGATGCTCGATCTGGCGGACGGCGACCGGACGGTCGCCAACTGGAAGATGGTGGGCGACACCATGACGCTGGACGATTGCACCCGGTTCCACACCTGGAACAATCAGGACGGGGAAAACATCACCGAAATCTCCGGCTATCGCAGCGGACAGGCCAAAACGGTAACCCGCGAAATAAGAAAAATGTTTCCGTGGGGACAGGAAATTGTCCGCATCGAAATCGCCCCGGAAACGGCGGACGTACAGCTTGACACTTTTAGTTACGGGGAAAATCGGGAAGAGTATCCCGACGATTATGGGCGGGAAATCGCCGCCCGACATCATGACGGTTCCTGGCGCCGCCGCCATTACGACGGCAGCGGACGGCTCCTCCGGGAAATCACCCCGTTCGGACATCAGTTGTTTGCCACGGACGACGCCGACTGCCGGGTGGTGACATACGACTATACCCTCCTTGACGCCGCGGAAACGACCTATCCCGGCGATTCCCGGGCGCGGACGGAGATCGAAACCGTCGGCGGCGTAGAAATCTCGCGCCGCTATCACGTTTACGAAGCGAATACGGAGCGCGATCTGGTCGCGACCGTCGCCGGGGCCGCCTGGAATGCGGCCACCAACCTGGTCACCGTCCGTACCAGCTATGTCGACGGCGATTGGGCCGGACGGTTGCATACGGTAACCGACCCGGACGGCAAACGTACCGAGTATGCCTATCAGGCGGTTGCGGGCGGCGGGTTGATCACCACCGTTCGTTCCGGCTACGGCCCGACGGGTTCCCCGTTGCAGTACGGCACGGCGACGGTGACCACCACCGATGCCGACGGTATGACGACCAGCCGGGTGGTGACGGATCTGGCCAGCAGTCTGGTCATCGAGCAGGAAACCTACCAGCACGACGCTTACGGTCGGGTGACACGCACCGACTATGCGGACGGCAGTTATG
>JAQUZV010000029.1 GCA_028691155.1 Victivallales bacterium | reverse complement strand
GAGCGTTCCGAACTGTGCTCCGGTCAGCAGCGTCACCAGCCCCAGCCCCCCGTAAGCCAGTGCCATCCCCAGGCCGTAAACCCCGCCGCGCACCAATCCGGAACGTCGGCTCACCGCCGCTCTGCCCGCCCCGATAATGGCCAGATTGATGGGAATCATCGGCAACACGCAGGGAGTAAGATTGAGCCCGGCGCCCCCCAGCAGAATCAGCAGCACCATCACCAGCCAGCCGTGATGTCCCAATAAACTCTCTTCTTCTTCGCCCGAGATGAAACGCAGAAACGTTGCGGCATTCATTATTCCCCCCGCACTGCGAACCACGGTAAAACCGGACAACGCTTCGGGCAGGACGGCCCGATCATCGTGCGCCGTTTCGGATATGGTTCCGGCCGCCGTTTTCTTCCCCGGAGTCGGCACCGCCGCACCGCCGGAGGAGTCGGCATCCACCGACAGCGACAGATTTTGCGGCATGAAACAGAGCGCCGGCTGATGGTCCGTCGCGCCGCGGCATCCCTGGAAAGCAATAGTCACCCGGAGCGGCCGCTTCACCGCGGCCGACAAAGGATAAAGCCATGCGGCGGCCGGCGCGGGATAGATGGCGGTATCGCCGTAATCGTCGTCGTGGTGCGCCAGGGTTGCGGGGACCTGTTCCGGCGTCAACACCTGCCCGGCGGCGTCGCGAACCACAATTTTCACCGTCGCCTCGTAAAGATAATGATGGGCCGGAATAAGCACCCGCACCGCCAGGGTGTGGTCTTTGACCGCCGCCTGCCATTTAAATGGACTTTCGAATGCCGCCGACACCGTCAAGGCCCCGAACATTACCCCGATCAAGATTACCGTTCTCATGCCTGAAATCCGCATTTTTCCTCTGTCTTTTTCTGTCGGCGCCATGGCCGTCGCATCCCGGATTTTTTACTTTCCCATTTCCGGCTTCGCCGGTAGACAATAATATTATATTAATGGCCGGGAACCAGAAAACAATCACTCCGCCGTCATAAAAAACGATTATTTTTCTCCGCGCGCCGTTACCGCGGCAACCGCTCCCGACCATAAAAGGCGGCAACCGCAGTCAAACATTGTCGGCGCAGGCAGCAAGGCAAAGATAAGTATTTTTTTACTTAATTTGTAATAAAAAAACTTTTCTCCCCTTTTATTTTTGTAATTTGATTATAAATTCTTACTTCAACGTCGCCACAACCTGGTTAAAATGGAGGAAGCCAACCATGAAGGTATACAATTTCAGCGCAGGACCGGCAATGTTGCCCCAAGAAGTAATGGAGCAAGCCCAGGATGAATTCTGTAATTTCCACGATTGCGGCTGCGGCATTATGGAGCTGACGCACCGCGGCAAGGAGTTCGACGGGGTCATCAACGCGGCGGAACAGAACGTTCGCGATCTGCTCGATCTTTCCGACGATTACGCCGTCTGCTTCATTCAGGGCGGGGCCAGTATGCAGTTCGCCATGGTGCCGATGAATCTGATGCTGCCCGGCGGGCTGGCGGAATATGCCGATACCGGCACCTGGTCGGCCAAGGCCATGAAAGAAGCCAAACGTTTCGGCGAGGTGGTGACGATTGCCAGCAGCAAAGCCACCAATTACGACCATATTCCCAATATCCGCCACTGGAAGCCCACCCCCGGGTCATCCTATCTGCATATCACCAGCAACAATACGATTTTCGGCACCCAGTACCATGACTTCCCCCCGGCGGTGCCGGAAGTGCCGATGATTGCGGATATGTCCAGTGACATCATGTCCCGTCCGCTCGATATGAAACAGTTCGGCATGATCTACGCCGGAGCGCAAAAGAATCTCGGTCCGAGCGGAGTCACGCTGGTCATCATCCGCAAGGATCTGGCCGCCCGGACGCCGGAAAGCGTGCCGACCATGTTGCGTTATTCCACCTATATCGACAACGGTTCCATGTTCAACACGCCGCCTACGTTCGCCATTTACATGCTCAAGCTGGTCACCGACTGGCTGAAAAATCTCGGCGGACTGGCCAGAATCGAACAGATCAACAATTCCAAATCCGAAGCGCTTTACGAATTGATCGACAAAGGCGATTTCTACTCCTCTCCGGTCAAACCGGACAACCGTTCCAAGATGAACGTCGTCTTCCGGCTGCCGTCGGAAGAGTTGGAAGCCAAATTCGTCAAGCAAGCCAAGGAAGCCGGCATGATCGGGCTCAAAGGACATCGTTCCGTCGGCGGCATTCGGGCGAGCATCTACAATGCCATGCCGTTGGCCGGAGTTGAAACCCTGGTGGATTTCATGCTCGAGTTCGAACGCAACAACGGCTGACGCCCCGTCGCAGTCATCGCTTCATCACCCGCCGCTCGGGAATTACTCCGGGCCGGCGGGTTTTATTTTGTCCCGGGCTCCGTCATCGGGGCCGGCGTTTCGCCGTCGACATCACCCGCCGCCGACACCGCGGCCCCCGCCGTCTCTTCCCGGATAAAGCGGTTCAAAATATGCAGCAATGCCTCGATTCTCACCGGTTTGACCAGGCAGTCGTTCATACCTGCCGCCAGGCATTTCTGCGGCGAACTGCCGACGGCATCGGCGGTAAGCGCGACAATCGGCGTTTTCCGGTTGGGATTGTCATGATTGCGCAGCCAGGCGGCAGTCTCGAAGCCGTCCATTTCCGGCATCAGGCAATCCATCAAAATCAGCGCATAATGCCGCCGGGAAGCCATTTCAATCGCAATGCGGCCGTTTTCCGCCACCTCCGCGCCAAAGCCATGATGTTGCAACTGGCGACTGATGACCATCTGATTGACCCGGCTGTCCTCCACGATCAGCACCGGACAGCGATTATCCGCCGGCAAAGTTATCTCCGGTCCCGTTATCGGGGCCGCCGGCAGCGACAACGATACCTCGAAGGTAAATTCCGACCCTTCTCCCGGAATGCTGTGGACCGAAATTCGGCCTCCCATCAAGGTGGCCAGCTCATTGCAGATGGCCAGTCCCAGTCCCACGCCGCCGTATTTCCGCACCAATGAACCGTCGATCTGGCGAAAGCGGTCAAAGATGGCCTTCTGATCCTGCTCGTTGATCCCGATGCCATTGTCTTTGACCGTAAAACAAAACCGGGCCCGGTGTTCGGCTTCTTTTTCAATGGCAACCAGCAATTCCACCAGACCCCGCTCGGTGAATTTAATGGCATTGGTCAGCAGATTGGTAAGAATCTGACGAATCCGGAGCTGATCGCCGTTGACCACGATCGGCAGATTTTCCGGCACCGTCATCCGAAACTGTACCGGCTTGTGCAGCAGCAGCGCCCGAACCATGGTTTCCAGTTCGTTGAGCAACTGTTCCAAACTGAACAAATCCGGCCGCAGACTGAGATGACCGGTATCGATCCGGGCAAAATCGAGAACATCGTTCAGCAGCCCCAGCAGCGTGTAACAGGCCTTGAGCGCCGTTTCGCAGCAATGGCGCTGCTCGTCATCCAGCGACGACTCCTTCAGCAGTTCGACGAACCCGATAATCCCGTTCATCGGGGTGCGGATTTCATGGCTCATCGCCGCAATGAACTGGCTCTTGGCCAGATTGGCGGTTTCGGCACTCTGGCGGGCGCGAATAAGCTGTTCTTCGCTGTTCTTGCGTTCGGTTACGTCCTGATGTATCCCGATCAGACGCCAAACACCGTCGCGATCGGGAATCCGGATCAGTTTGTTTACCGTATACAACCATTTCATCCGGTCGCCGGGCAACCGGAAACGGACTTCCCGGATAAACAGCCCGCTGTTGTCATGGAGCGCCGCCTGCAACGCCTCCAGCACGGAATGCCAGTCGTCATCATCGAGACCTTTCTGCCAAAACGATAAAACATCGGTCACCGTCGAAGGCATTTCATACAGTTTACGCCACATCTCATTGACCACGACTTTTCTGATTTCACCATCCGTCACCATACATTCCCAGATTCCGAATTCCGCCGCATCCGCCGCCGTATTCAGGCGATCGGCCCAAAGTTTGATCTCTTCATCACATCGACAGGCAACGGTAATATCGCGCAGGACCAACACCACGCCCCGGCAGGTATGCCGATCGTCGAAAATCGGTGCCGCACTGATGATAACCCGGTATTCGCGTTTTCCCGCCGAAACCAGCACCAGTTTGTCGCCGGGAGCCACCGCCCGACCGGAGTCGAGCACTTCTTTCAGCGGCGAAACCACCGGTTCACGGTTACCGGCATCGAGCAGTTCGATCACCTCCTGCCAACGACGGCCGTGGCAGTCGCGCAAAGTGGTTCCGATCATCTCCTCGGCCACCGGATTCATAATTACGATTTTGCCGGCCGCATCCACGGTCACCACCGCATCACCGATAGAATTCAAAATGGCCCGGAAATTTTCCTCCTGTTTCCGGGCGGCAATTTCCGCGGCCACGATCGCCGAAACATCCCGAACCACGGTAACCAGATAATTGCAGCCTTCGAAAAAGACCCGGGAATGGCGGCAATTGGCCACAAACCGCCGCCCGCCCCGGCTGCACAGCCGAACTCGGGACAAACCGACGGAGAGCTCCTGTTCCGCGTCGAAATCGAAGCCCAAATCGGCCAGATTGCGTTGCAGCAATTCCTCCCGGCGGTAACCGTAAAGCTGGACTGCCGCCGGATTGCATTCCACGATCCGGTTGTGGTCCAGGTCGGAAAGAAAAACGGCCGCATCCATGGTTCCCAGCAGAATCCGCATCTGCTTGCCGTGCTTTTCCTGCGCCGAAACCACCGTCCGCCAGCGGAAGGAACGTTGTACCAAACAGATCATTACCGCCATGACCGCTCCGATAATAC
Source organism: Victivallales bacterium (assembly GCA_028691155.1). Classification (GTDB taxonomy): domain Bacteria; phylum Verrucomicrobiota; class Lentisphaeria; order Victivallales; family SZUA-371; genus SZUA-371. The sequence goes on along the minus strand of JAQUZV010000029.1, from coordinate 9,059 downwards.
CGGCCAACCACCAATCGCGCCAACCTCCAGGCGCCGCTTCATTCCGATAAAAAGGTTCCGAACGTTGCAGCCAGTTGCTGTAAATCGCACCATGCATCTTTACCGGCATCGACGCCACCGCCGTGTCGATAATCGACAGCAAATAGGGCTGCGATTTGTTGACCACCACCATCGCCCGACCGTAAATACCTTCCGCCGGAAACAGCTTTTCCGGCCCGTCGCCGCCGCCGACGACGTGCAGATAATTATCCATCGGATAGGTAACCGCTACAATCGCCCTGAGCCGCCCCTGCCGCCAGGCGGCCACCGCCGCCGCCGGATCGGCATAAGTAACAAAATGACCGTTATTGAAACGGAGCCGCAACATTTCCAACAGGCTCGGAGAATCGATCACTCCGATCGTCCCGATATTGCCATGATTCCACTCCGCGCGGGAAATCGCCCCGGGCCGGCCGTAAACCGCCGCGGCAATCTTCAGGGAAATCGCCGAAACGGTAAAATGCCGCCGCCAGTCCGGACCGGAACCGGCCACCAGCAGGATATCGGCCTTCTCCGGCACTATATCGCCCTCCCGCCGGAACGTCAGCGGTAAATTATATTTATAGGACACCGCCAGCAGATATTCGTTCAGAATGCCGCCGGGATCGTGGTGATGCCAGGTGGAAAACGGCGGCTGCTCCGGCGCGATAACCGAAATGCTCGGTTTTCGCTCCAGCCACTGCCGTTCCGCCGGCGTCAGTGCCGTCGCATTCCAGCCGTAACAGAGATAATCGGCCTGACGATATTCCGGTTGCGGCATGACAAAACCGGCCAGATTGTAATTCTTCGGCAACAATCCGACCCGCACATAGAAATCGGCAATGCGGTTGCAGCCCACCGTGGTAATCCGACCCAACTGCGACAATGGTCCGGCCAGTTGCCGTTCCACCGTCAACTGCGCCCGCAATTGTTCCACGGGAATCCGGGCATGTTTCTCCCGGATCAATGCCACCGTTTCCTCCGGATGGGCAAACGCAAAATACCAGCCTTTCATAGCGGCACGGATAAAATTACGCACCATCTCCGGTTCTTTCCGCATCAGAGCATCGGAAGTAAACAGAATACCCCGATAGAAGAAGAGTTTTTCCCGGTTCGGCGAAAAATGATAATAGTTGAGATGAGCCCGATCCAGAAGCATGCCGTCACTGCGGGAACAACTGGTGAAAACGTCGGCAAATCCTTCGTACAAGGACGAAACACCGCCGCCGCCGACCAGGGTTACCGCGTCGGGCTTAATACCGTAATACAGCAGCAAGGCCCACATTTCCGGATCGGAAGGCAATGGCCGCAATATCAGCCTTTTGCCGCGAAACATGGCCGGAGCCGACAGTCCGGAACTTTTCAAAGTCAGAAATTCCCGGGCCGAATGCTGCTGAAACGCCGCCAAGGCAACCAACGCCCGTCCCCGCGCCCGCTCGTAAATCAAACGGGAATCGGCCACGCCGAACTGCGCTTTTCCCGCCGCCACCTCATCATAAATGCGTTCCTCGTCAATATTGACGACCAACTCCACTTCCAGTCCGGCATCACGGAAAAAACCCTTGTCCTGCGCCACGCGATACCCGAGGGACAATATCCGGTCATCATGATTGAAAAGCAGTCGGACCGGCCGTAACGGCGGCTCCCTGCTTTCGGCATCGAGACAGAGAAAAACAGACATTATGGTCCACACCATCCATCGGAAGAGAACCCGTTGCCGCAAATTTATCTTCATAAATTTTTCCCGGATGGAAATTTCCCTGATCCCGCCGCGAACGCCATAAAATCTATACAGATATAATAGCCATTCCCGCTGCTTCTGTCAACCGACAAAGAAAAAAGCCCCACCCCAAAGAGTGGCATTTCCATGCCGCAAAACGAACTCCCGTTCGGTGGCCAGGTATAATCACGGCATTGCCGGCAACAATTCGAAAATAGCCAAATCATGATTGACATACCGGCATTCGAAGCGCTCCGGATGCGCCATGACCCAGAAAGTTTTCTGCTGCGGATGAAGTTCCTTCCTCATATAATAAGGAATGGCAGAGCAGGTAGCAAATTTGCTGTCGTTCCAACCGTGCCGGCCATTGTTCGTAACGACCGGGTTGACGAATCGTCCCCGCGGTCGGATACTGGTGGTCGAATTTTTCTCCGGAAGCGGTAATCGGCACGCCGCAGCCGGGAACACGTCGTCGACCGCTTCCGACGTTTTTTTTCGCTTACAAGCGTACTTCATCCCATTTTTTCTGCAACCGCGGCGCGGAAATTTTTTCCAGCGCCCGGATCTCCGGCGCAAATACCGTAATCCGGAATTCCTGCAATGACAAGCCGAATTCCTGCAAGTCAAAGGATTTGTCGCAATCGGACACCGTGTCGCAGGCGATCCGGAACCGCTCCTGAAACGGTGCCACCGCCGCCATCTTACCGGCATCCTTGGCCGGATCGAGCAACATGCGTTCCACTCGCCGCCGCGCCGCTTTCAGATAACGGGAATAACGCAACCAGCCGTCCGGATAACGCAAAAAGCCGGGTCGAAACAAAAAGTCGAGCTGTTCCCGCAGGTCCCGGACGCTGTGAAAAAAACGATCATGGTCCCGAACTGGATGCAACGCCGCCACGATCCAGTCCCGATCCGTCACCACCTGTGCCAACATTACCGTATGGCGCTCCAGTTGCCCGGCCAGTTCGCCCAGCGCCTGCAGCTCGCGGACGGCAAAGGCATCGGCGGTCCGAATCGCCAACCGGCCGTCCTCGGTCAGCGCCGACCAGACCGCCAGGGCCAGCAGATCGTCGCCGAGCTCCAGATAGCGACAGGATGAAATCAACGTCAGTTTGACCGCCGCAGACAACGTCAGATTGCGTCGGAGGTATTTGATATGGTCGGCGCGACGCAACCGGTAGAGCCGTATCAGCCCGGCCCGGTGCGACCACGCGGCTTCACGGGAATCGAGAAATACTTGACGCCCGACCGTATCCCCTTCATCGGCCAGAGCCGGATAACCGATCGTGCCGCTCTTTTCATCAAGCGTCACCTGCTCCGGCAACTCATCGCCGGGCCAATCTTTCTCTCCGGTGATAATCCACCGGCGCGCGCCTTTGATCTGCCCGCTGACCTGTGAACCGGCCCCGCTGCGTTCCGGCATGCCCGCCGTAATACGATAAATCGCACCGTTTTCATCCAGTTCGGCAATTTTCAACGTCAAATAGCCCGGCAGCCGGTCCGGGGAAAAATCACGCGGATTGACCACCTGTCCGATCCGGTCCGACAGAAAATCCGCCAGCGCCTGCAACAATGACTGCGCAGCAAAAATCGTTCCCTCCCGCACTCCGGCACAAAATTCCGCTGCCGTCTCGTTGACCGGATTGCAGGCAATCCGCACCGTTTTGGGCAGCGACCGCACCAGCAGAACCACCTTTTCCGCCAACCATCCGGGGACCCCCCATTCCGGCAGCCATTCCGGCAGCAGATTCAACTGGTCGGCAGGACACAACAACATGGCCCCGTCGTCCGCCTCACCAGGATCGAACCGGTAATGCAGCGGGAAACGGCGGCCATGAAATTCCATCGCATCGGGAAAATCGGTTTCCCCGGCGCGCATGGTGTTCTCCTGCACCGCCGCTTCCAGCGGCATGGCAATGCGGGCATGGGAACGGGCCAACCAGTTTTCCAGAGTCTTAACCGAACATACCTGCGGCGGCAAAACGTGATCGAAATGAGCAAAAACCGCATCGCTGTCCAGCAGATAACCCGGACGGCGCAGTTTCATCTCCATGATTTCGATCCGGTGCAGCATTTGCCGGTGCAATTGCAGCCATTTGCCGTTGGTGTCGAGATTGCCGGGCACGACGGCATCGCGAATGAACACCTGCCGCGCCTCGGCCGGACGCATGCCGCCATAATGCACCGGACGGCCGGTATGAATGACCAGTCCGCCGATAATCACGGTTTCGGCAGCGGCGACAAAGCCGCGGCGACGTTCCCAGCGAATATTTTCATAAATCCGGCGACACAACTGCGGCGCCACGGCCTCCACCCACAACGGATCGATTTCGGCCACCTTGCGGGCAAACAGCCGGGACGTTTCCACCAACTCGAAGGATAAAATCCACGGCGGGGTTTTCTTGAACAGTCCGGAGCCGGGAAAAATATAAAATTTCCGCTCTTTGCAGCCGCGATAAATCTTTTCCTCGGGGTCGCGCCGGGCAATATGGGTGGGAATTCCGGCGATAATGGCCCGATGAATCATTTCGTACGGCAACAGTTCGAACACCCGATCGGCGGGAAGATTCACCCCCCAGCCCAATTCACCGACAGTGTCCAGCAGGTCGTCGAACAAATTGAACCACTCCCGCACCCGGCGGAAATTGAGAAAATTCCTGGTGCACAACCGACGCAACCGACTGACCGACATGCCGCCGGCCAATTCGCGCCGCAGAAAATTCCAGAGGTTGAGAACGGCAATGAAGTCGGACTTTTCATCGGCCCACTGGCGATGGGCCTGATCGGCGGCCTGCTTCTTTTCCGCTGGACGTTCGCGCGGGTCCATGATGCTCATAAACGAAGTCAGCGCCAGCATTTCCCCCACCACTTTGTCCTTCCGGGCATAGGCGATCATGGCCGCCAGATGCGGATCGAGCGGAAACGCCGCGATATCGCGTCCCAGCGCGGTGATGTGATGACGTTCGTCGATCGCCCCCAGGTCGAGCAGCGTGCGATAACCGTCGCGTACCAGCGCCGACTGCGGCGGGTCCAGCAGCGGGAATCGCTCCAGCGGCGGCAATTCGAGCATGGCCATGCGAAGAATCACTCCAGCCAGCGAGGAACGCCGGATTTCCGGATCGGTATATTCGGGACTTCGCTCGTAAGTGTCGCGGTCGTAAAGATAGACACAGATGCCGTCGGCCAAACGGCCACAACGGCCCCGGCGCTGTTTGGCGCCGGCCCGGGAAACCTGTTCGATCTGAAGCTCCTGTACCTGGTTGCGGGGATTGAAACGACTCAGCCGGACCATCCCGCTGTCAATCACATAATGGATGCGGGGAATGGTGATCGAGGTTTCCGCCACATTGGTGGCCAGAATGATGCGCCGGTTGCGGCCGGGATGAAAAATCCGCTGCTGTTCGCCGATGCTCAACCGGGCAAACAACGGCAGGACCTCGGTATTGCGCCAGTTCTGGCCGGACAGGGTGTCGGCGGCATCGCGAATCTCGCGTTCGCCGGGCAAAAACACCAGAATGTCGCCGGTCCGGTCGACGTCGGTAATCCAATGTACCGCCCGCAGAATATGCGACGACAAATCCTCGTCTTCCTCCGGCGGCAGGAAAAAATCTTCGACCGGATACGTCCTTCCTGCGATCTGTACCACCGGTGCATCGCCGAAGAACGCGGCAAACCCTTCCGCATCGAGCGTGGCCGAACTGACGACAACCTTGAGATCGGGACGTTGCACCAACAGATTTTTCAGATAGCCGAGGACAAAATCGATATTCAGACTGCGTTCATGGGCTTCATCGATGATCAAAGTATCGTATTGCAGCAGTTCGGCATCATGCCTGGTTTCCGCCAACAACATGCCGTCGGTCAGGAACTTGACCACGGTATCTTCCCCGGTGCGGTCGTCGAAACGGACTTTGCAGCCGACTTCCCGACCGGCAGTCACCCCCAACTCCTCGGCCACGCGTTCGGCCATGGAAACGGCGGCAATCCGGCGCGGCTGAGTACAACCGATCATCCCGGTGCGACCGCGTCCGGCCGCCAGGGCGATTTTCGGCAACTGGGTGGTTTTGCCCGAACCGGTCGAGCCGCAGACGATCAGCACCTGATGCTGCCGCAACAATGCGGCAATCTCGTCGGCCCGGGCTGTAATCGGCAACTGCGCCGGGAAATCGAGCTTCAGGCGGTCGGCCAGCGGTGCCAACGCATGCTTTTCGGCCCGCTCCAGTTGCCCGTCCAGTCGTTGCCGCAACCGGTCTACCGGCTGCCCGCGTTGCTCCCGCGCGGCAATCCGGGCAGCAAGGAGTTCCAGTTCCCGCCGGTCGCGGAGACGCAATCGCGGCGCGGCCTCCCGACATCGGTTCAATATAGCTTCGGTCGCTTCGGTCATACCCGCATCAGTCGTTCCGGGCAGCGGCGGCAACCAGCTCGTCCAGGATGGCGCGCAATTTGCCGGAGCTTTCATGCAGCCCGCCCGGACGGTTGCGGCTCAGCCACAATTGTTCGTGTTTGCCGATAACCCGGCGCAACAAATCGGTCAGATAACCCAGATCGATGGCCTCGCCCTTGAGATAAAGCAACTTCAACAGGGCGCACTCGGTCATCCGCACAGCGTTTTCCAATTCTTCGACGATCAGGCGGCCGTTGTCGGCTTCGGGCAACGCCCCGGCCAGATGTTCGCGCAGATGGTGCAGTTCCTGAAGCGCCGTCCCGGCCTCCGCCACGGTGGTTTCCTCCAGCCATTTTTCCTTTTCGTCCAGTTTGGCCACCAGACTCTTGTGCATGATGGTATTGTTGTGGACGTAACAATCGAACTTGCGGTAAAGGTTGCCGAAATCATGAAGGAAAGCCCCGATCACCCCGGCGCAGTCGGAAGTGATCAGCATGTCGACCGCTTCGGCGATATCGGCGTTCCGGTTGGTTTCCAGGCACCAGGAGTAGGCCGCTCCGGCACAGATGCCGATCCAGCTCAACGGCGCATATTGGAAATGGCCGCCGTCGCCCCAGTCGGTCATCAGCCAGCCTTCGGCATGGTTTTTACTGCCGTTTTCCGCCGCATTGAGCAGGTTTTTCAGACAGTTTTCGGTCCGCCCGGCCAGCGAGTTCCAGGACGAGGTGCCGGGGCAGACATAGAATTTGACTCCGGCGGCGGCGAATTTTGCCGTTTCGTCGGCGAAAGGATGATCGGCTTCATAACCCCAGTTCAGGGCAATGATATCCGGCGGCAGTTCGCCGATCAGTTCCGGACGATGCAGAATGATATCGCCCCAGAACATCACGGTACGGCCGTGCGCCTGCGCCAGTTTGGTCAACTCGATCAGGAAATCGAGATAAACCCGTTCCCGTCCTTTTTCTTCGCAAAGCGCCTTGCTCTTCCCCTGCCCCAGCTCCCAGGTTTCATCGCAACCGATATTGAAGCAGCGGCTGGAAAAGTTCGGCAGAAATTCGTCATAGAGACCGGACATGAAGTCGAGACTGGCCTGATTCGGGGTCAGCACCCCGGCGGGGCGATGTCCGAATTCCGGCATTTCAAAACCGTCCGGGCATTCCGCCAGGTGACGGTATTCGCGCAGGTTGAGCCAACGGCCGAGATGTCCGAACGAATTGAGGTTCGGCACCAGTTCGATGAAACGGTCGCGACAGTAGATTTCCACCTGCATGATTTCCTGCGCGGTAAACGGCGAAGCATCGATCCAAGCCCGTTCATGGGCGGTAAAGGCAAAGGTGTGTTCGATATAAAGCTGCAACTGATTGTATTTGAGTTTCGCCAGCAGATCGATGAAATGGTAAAGTTCCGTCATGGTCGGAACCTTGGTGCGGGAGACGTCCAGCATATAACCGCGCTGGGGAAAATCGGGATAATCTTCGATGGTGAACCGCGGCACATAACTGCCGGTCTGGGGCAACAACTGTTCCAGCGTCAACAAGCCATAGTAGAGCGCCGCTTCATCGCCGCCGGAAAGAACGATGCCGTCCGGACCGGAAACCAGCCGGTATTCCTGCGGCCGCAACGAACTATCGACCGCCTTGACGGTCAGCAACGCCTTGCCTGCCTGCGCCCTGCCGGCCATTACCCGAAGATCGCCGGGAAAATATTCCTGCATGGCGACCGCAAAAGCAATAGCCGCCTTTTTGAGTTCGGGCGAAAAAGCCGGCTGAATCCGGATCTGCGTCGCCTCGGACAAACTATACTTTTCCACATTAAACACCGCCTGACGCGGAAAGGGAAAAAGAAAAACACTCATGACCACTTCTCCTGTTGTTCAACCCTGCCTGAATCGGGTGACGGAAAAACGGACCGGATTACCGGACCGCTTTCCCCGCCGTCACGGCGCGATTCAACCTTTGCGGACCCGCATCTGAGGGAACAGAACCACATCCCGAATCGATTCCGCCCCGGTCAGCATCATCACCAGCCGGTCGATCCCGATCCCCATGCCGCCGGCCGGAGGCATACCGTATTCCAGCGCGGTCAGGAAGTCCTCGTCGATTTTGTCCGACATGACATCGCCTTCCTGCTTTTCGCGTTCGAACTGTTCGACAAAGCGGCGGCGTTGCTCGATGGGGTCGTTGAGCTCGGAATATCCCGGCGCCACTTCCTGGCCGTTGATTTCCAGTTCGAACACATCGACCTTGGCCGGATCGTCGGAACAAGCTTTGGCCAGCGGCACCAGCTGCGCCGGCAGCCGGGTCACGAAAGTCGGTTGAATCAGCGTGGTTTCGATCAGTTTTTCATAAACTTCGTTGGTCACCTGAAATTCCGGCCAGCTCAGTTCCACATCCAGTCCGAGCTGTTCTTTGGCCCGGGTCACCTTTTCTTCCTTGGCAAGCTCGAACCAGTCATGCCCGGCTTTTTCCCGGACCAGCTCGTCGTAAGGAGCCCGGCGCCACGGCCGGGTCAGATCGATCACCTTGCCGTTCGGATGTTCGATTTTAAGGGTGCCGATCACTTCCAGCGCCAACGTGGTCACCATTTCTTCAATCAGGTCCATCATGGTCCGGCAGTCGCCGTAGGCCTGATAAATTTCGATCATGGTAAATTCCGGATTGTGGCGGCGGTCCATGCCTTCGTTCCGGAAATTGCGGTTCAGCTCGAACACTTTTTCAAAGCCGCCGACCAGCAACCGCTTGAGATAAAGTTCCGGCGCAATCCGCATGTACATGGTCGAACTGAGCGCTTCATAGAAAGTCTTGAACGGAGTGGCCACCGCCCCGCCGGCCAACGGCTGAAGCATCGGCGTTTCCACTTCGATAAAACCCTTTTCGTCCAAAAACTTGCGGATACCCTTGATAATGGCGAAGCGCTGCCGGAATATCTTGCAACTGT
>JAQUZV010000323.1 GCA_028691155.1 Victivallales bacterium | reverse complement strand
GCAAGGATTCCTATCTGATTGCCCTCGCCGCCAACATCCTTTATCTCAGCGGCGACCGGAAAACCGCCGCCGCACTGGCGGATAAACTGGTCAAAGCCGTAGATAAAAACGGCAAAGTAACCGGAGCTGAAACCTCGATTACCCGTTCCGGCGGTGACGCGCTGGACCTGGAAACCACATCCCTGGCCATCCTGGCCTGGCTCAAAGACGAAGCCGTCTATGCCGCCGCCGTCGAAAAATCGATGCCGTGGCTCTTCGCCCAATGCAAGGCGGGACGGTTCGGCTCCACCCAGTCCACAATTCTGGTGCTGAAAGCAATCAACGCCTATGATCGGGCCCGAAGCAAACCGCTGGCGGCCGGAACGGTCCAACTGCATATCGACGGCCAACCTTTCGGCCGCCCGGCGGCGTTTACGCCGGCGAGCAAAGGCGCGGTGGCGCTGCCCGATTTTTCCGCCGCCATGACCCCCGGCAAACATGAACTCGAACTGGTAATGACCGACGGCAGCCGGATGCCTTTCGCTCTGGAAATCGGTTATTACAGCGTTCAACCCGCCACGGCCGCCGACTGTCTGCTGCATTTGACCGCCGCATTGTCCGCCGACAAGGTCCGGGAAGGCGAACCGCTCGACCTCGACGTCACCATCCGTGTCGGCGCCAAGGATGCGGCCATGCCGGTCGCCGTCATCGGGTTGCCCGCCGGACTGGAGGTTCGTCACGACCAGCTCAAGGAACTGGTCAAGGCCCAACGGCTCGCCGCCTATGAAATTATCGGCCGCGATCTGGTCCTCTACTGGCGGGCGTTGCGGGCCGGAGAAAAACGCACCGTGCCGATTGCGCTGACCGCCGCCATTCCCGGTCGCTATACCGGTCCGGCCAGTCGGGCGTATCTCTACTATACCGACGAAAAGAAAGACTGGATTCCCGGATTGCGGATCACCATAACCCCGCGTTGATCATCGGGTAATCGCCGTATTATGCCACTGGGGGCGCACCGGGGGGGAATACCCGGGGGAAAGCACCGGGGGGGACGGGCCGAATCGGCCCGTCCCTTTTTTATCCCGATGCCGACGGGAACGGACAAAGGAGCAGAAAAGTGGGGGGAAACTGGTCTATTTCCCCGATAATCGTTGTCGCCCGGCTTGCAATTGTCAGCTCCAACCATTCATTTATTACGGCATAAAAACCGATCCGGCAATCATTGTGAAAGGAGTGGACCATGAGCCGTAATTGCATGCAGATTCTGACGCTGGGCAATAGTTATACCTGGAGCTTAAGATCATATTTCCCCGCCGTCGTCGCTTCGGTCGGGGACGAGGTAAAACTGGAATTCGCCAATTTCGGCGGTTGCGAACTGGCGCGGCACTGGAGCTATATCACGGCGGAAGAACGCGATGAGCGCTGTCGGATTTATGATGGAGGCAATCGGAAACTGCGCGATATTCTTGCTTCCCGTCCCTGGGACATCGTGACCATCCAGCAGTCCAGCCGCGACTGTTGGCGGCTGGAAAGTTTCGAACCCTATACCGCCAATATTATCGCTTACATCCGCACCCATGCGCCCGGAGCGGAAATCGTCATCCAGCAGACTTGGGCCTATCGGGCCGATCACCCCCACTTTCTGCCGGGCAGCGCCTGGGACATCGACCAACCCACCATGTTTCGTCTCCTGACCGAATGCAACCGCACCGTGGCCCAACGCTACGGGTTGCGGCTCATTCCGACCGGACTGGCCGTGGAACTGTCCCGGCGCGGGGAAACCGCCCCATTCGTCAACTACGAACCGCAATTGCCAGCACCCCTGCACTGGCCGGACCTGCCGCCGCAGGCCGGAGATGTGGTGGGACAATGCCATTGGCGCAAAAATCCAGCCACCGGTGAGCTGGAAATCGACCGCGATCTGATCCATCTCAACGCCCGCGGCGAATACCTTCAGGCCTGTGTCTGGCTGGCCACGTTGTTTCAACGCCCGACCGCCGCGGTGACTTTCGTTCCGGATGAAATCGGCAATGCCGACGCCGCATTTTTACGCACGGCGGCCCAACAGGCCGTGGATGAGTATCGTTAACCTCCGTTTCCAGAATATTACGAGGCAAAAATGACCAACAACACCCAACGCTTTACGAACCGGGTCGCGGACTATGTCCGTTATCGCCCCGGTTATCCCGCGGCGCTGTTCGACTTTCTTTACGGCGACGGCGGGTTCACTCCCGCCGACGTCATTGCCGATTGCGGCAGCGGCACCGGAATTTTCACCCGCAATCTGCTCGAACGCGGCCACCGGGTCTTCGGCATCGAACCCAACGCCGCCATGCGCCGGGCGGCGGAAGAATATCTGCACGACTATCCGTTATTTGTTTCCGTTGCCGGAACCGCGGAGGACAGCACCCTGCCCGATCACGCCGTGAATCGGATGGTTTGCGCCCAGGCCTTTCATTGGTTCGATCCGGTACGTTTCCGCCGGGAGGCGGAACGGATCATCCGTCCGGGCGGACAGCTCGCTCTGATCTGGAATTCCCGGATCAGCGCGGACGGCATCGGCGCCGAATACGAACGGATCTGCCGGGAGACAACCGCCGAATACCGGCAGGTCAATCATCACCGGTTGACCGAGAATGATTTTCACCGCTTTTTCGGCTCCCGATCCTGGCAACGTTATACCTGGAACCACCAACAGCAACTATCCCGCGCCGCGTTGCGGGGACGTTATTTTTCCTGCTCCTATGCCCCCGCCCCGGAATCGCCGGAAGGCCGGAGGGCCGACGCTCGGCTGCATGAAGCATTTCAACGTTACAGCGACGGCAATATCGTTACCTTTCCTTACTGTACCGAAATGTACCTGGTCCGGATGTAATCCGGCTTTTCGTCTCCTTCCTCCCTTCGATTCCAGGTCTTTACGACATTGCCGCTTTCTTTAACAAAAATCTAAAAATTCCCGCATGCAAATATTCATTGGACACCTTATATTATACTTATATACATGTTATCGTCGGAAAGATTTCCC
>JAQUZV010000322.1 GCA_028691155.1 Victivallales bacterium | reverse complement strand
ACCATGATGTGTTGGGCGAATTCTTGTTCAGTCAGTCCGCGTTCCAAACCGGTATCGGCGGCGTCGATGGTGAATTGCCATGCGCCGTTGAGGCAGAGCCAGTCATTGCGCCGCCATTGCGGCCGGGGATATTCGTTACGGGGAACCGTGGTCATTGCCGATCTCCATGATAAATTTGCGGTTGTGATTATTATATCATCATTTTTCGGCGTGAACATGTCTTTTTTGCGCAAAAACATGAGGAAAATCGTCATTCGGGAGAAATAGCGCAATTAATCTGCTCGGCGGATTAATGCCGAATATCGGACATTGAAAAATTCGGTTCCATTGTCATTTTTATGCGATCGGCCATTTTTCATCCAAATCATGATAACCGACCATATCTTTTTATGTGTCCATTCTTCCTCCGACAAGGCTTGAAATTCCCGTACTATTTCCAGCTTGTCTTTCGGATGTGGATAATCCTCTATTTGCATGATATTGACAAAACCACGCATCCATGGTTCCATAAAATCCATTTTTTCCTGTTTTAACCAATACGAGCACAATTTTGTTAAGCGATCATATATTGGCTTGGCCTTTTCGGCTTTTCCTGCGTTTCTCCAATCGAGAATCAAATTAGAAGCGCTACGGGCTAGAGCCAGATTGATTTCGGAATGATCAGGGAATTTAGCGGCTACGCTTTCCAGTTGCTTGAATATACTTTCGGCTTTCTCTACATTGTCAGCATCTATCCAAGTGAAAATCAAATTGAAAGCTCCTATGGACAAAACCAAATTGATTGCCGGATGATCAGGAAATTTAGTCGTAACAAGATTATAAATAGCATAATAATGAGCATTACATTGTTCCGGTGGCAAGGAACATGAAAGAAGTAGTATATATGTGGCCCATGCCATGGTTTCTTCCGCATCACAGGAAGGCGAGGGCATGATTTCGTGGAGAAATGTCGCGATGGGGTGAGCCGGATAATCACGTTGGATCATGGCGGCCGTCAATGCGGTTTCCGCCGGAGAATTGAGCAGTGCGGTCAGAAAAAAAGCTTTTCTTATCCGTTCGCTGTTAATTTGCCTTAACTGTTCCAGTACGAAAAATTCCCCCAGCAGATCCGGCTCCAGAAACGACAACGTCTCTTCATCGGTTTGCTGTCCCATCATCGATACGATATGTTGCCAGTGACCCGTCGCCGGCAATTGATCGGCAACCCAGGGGGAGAGTTTCGTATCCAGTTTTTGCCCCATCTCATCGTAACGCCGGAACCCACGGCACAACGTCGATAACGCCATAAGATTTTGATACTTTATTTCATCTTCCGGAGTAACCTTGCCGCATTTTTTCCATAGCTGTTTTTCATGATGTAAGATATGCTTCAATAACTCTTCCTGGTTCCATTGCCGACTCATTTTGCCGTCCATGATGGCATCGGCGGCCATGGCGGCGAAGAGGGGACGCTTTTCCGGGTCGATCGTGTTTAATTCGGCCAGAATTTGCTCGCGCGTATAATTTTTCCCGTTGACCGTAAAGGTGTTGCCGTCCGGAGCGACTCCGGGCTGCTGCTCTTCCTGACGGCGGCTATTGACAATGGCGGTGACAATATGCCACAAGGCCTCATCCGTCAACGGCGGCAATTCCAGTTCTTTAAATCGGCAGTTTTCCATCTTTTCCTGACAGGACTCATCGCCCATAAAAAGATTCATCCAGCCGGAATCGATTTGGCGTACCACCAGTAACAGCCGAATTTTCGGGCCGTTGCAACGGTCACATAATCGTTGCAGGGTCGGCCCGAGAATGTTCATTCTGGCTTCGGCATAATCCAGAAACAGCAACGTGTTTTTCTGCGGCTGCCAGTCGTCCCAATTCTCCGTATTCTTGGTTTGATCGACCCGACCGGCAATCCAGCCCTGCGTTTGCGCTTGTTGGCACAGTTCATAAGCCAGGCGGCTTTTACCCATGCCGCCCGGACCGGAAAGGATCAACCAGGCCACCGGGCGGGCATCCGCCAGAAAATTCTGCAATTCTTTCTGTTCGGTTTCGCGTCCGAACAGAGCGACGCGTGCGGTGGTGTAGAGGTAGCGATTTTGGGTTTTCTCCAAAGGCATAAAATGCGGACCATGTGCCATAATGTCGAGGATCTGGTTCAGCTTGGCGTCGAATAAATCCAAACGGTCGTCCAGGTGCGCGAAATACTTTCTTAATTGTTCCCGTTGCTCGTAAATTTCTTTCAGCAGCCGGTCGGAACGCAGTTCGAGCAATGCCTTTAAAGCTTCAACCTCTTCTTCGAGGTGGTTGGTGGAAAGGTCGAGTTGCCGCATCTGTTGCCGCAACTCGTCCAAAGTCGGTACGGACGTGGGCAGCGATTGAATCATGGCGGTAATCTGCTGCAACTGCTCATCGCTACGGTTGGCTGGTTTGCGTCCCTTCATCACCATCAAACCCACGCCGCCGGCGGCCAGGGCCAGCGCCACCGGCCAGAGCGGCATTCCGGCGATCATGGCGGCCCCTCCGGCGGTCGTAATGATGGAATTCAAGGCGTGGCCGGTCAGAGGTTTGAGCATCTCTTTCAGCTGGTCGGTGGCTAATTCGCGTAGGAATGCGCTGCCGCCACGACATAATTTCTTCAGTAGGTCAAGTCTTTCCGGATTTTCCGGCATTTATCATACCCCCGTGTGGATTACCGATATCATAAGTATATCGGGGGAGCGCGTAATTTCAAGGATAATCGATTTATCAGCCATATTTTCTTGTCGCCGTGACCTCGGCCGCGCGTGTCGGATGATGGTTTCTATTGTTTCTTTCGTAAAATCACAGATGAGAAACAGCGTTGGCGCGGGACAATGGTAAAATCAATGGAGAGTTTGGCGGCAAATCCGGATTCCTGCTTTAAAAATCGCCGTAACCGATTATATTCTTATAGTAAGCAGGGCAGCTCGGGGATGGCATCGCGCCGTCTTTGCGGTGTTTTTCCGGCGGCGGGACGACCGGTCGCCGGAGGGCGGCGAGAACCCGT
>JAQUZV010000321.1:888-3009 GCA_028691155.1 Victivallales bacterium | reverse complement strand
CTTCTGAATACTCATGCCTTTTCAATGGGCCAGGGGGACTTCCTCCCCGGACGGTGCGGCGGCAAGCTGTCCGACCGCGTCTTCCAGAATGGACAGCGCCTTTTTCAGTCGGCTCCGGGGACAGGCGAAATTGATTCGGATGAAACCGGCTTGGCCGAAATCGCGTCCGTCGCTGACTCCCAGTCCGAACTCTTCCAGATATTTGGCCGGATACTCCAACCCGAGGCCGCGCATGTCGATCCAGGCCAGGAACGTCGCTTCAATGTGGGTCATGCCGATACCGGGAATGCGTGCCACCGTCTGTTCCAGCAGATCGCGATTTTGCCGCAGATAGGCGATCAGGCCCTGATGCCATTCATGGCAGTCACGGTAGGCGGCCGCGGCGGCAATGTAACCCAGCACATTGACGAACGGAACCAGTCCCCGCATTGTACCGATCATCCGTTGACGCAGCTCGCGGTTGGGAATGACGGCGAAAGCACAGCACAAACCGGGAATATTGTAGGTTTTGCTCGGCGCCATCATGGTGATGCTGTGCGCGGCGACTTCCGGGGCCAGTGCTCCGATCGGAATGTGGCGCGCGCCTTCTTCCAGAATCAGTCCGCAGTGAATTTCGTCGGAACTGATGCAGAGGCGGTGCTTCAGACAAATTTCCGCCAACCGGGTCAATTCCTCCCGCGTGTAGACCCGACCGACCGGATTGTGCGGATTGCACAGTTCCAGCAATTTGGTCCGGGGAGTGATACTGTGTTCCAGTTCGTCGAAATCCATGACGTAACGGCCGCGATCCAACACCAGCGGCACCGTCAGCAGCCGTCGCCCGGAAATCTGCGGGGCGTCCAGAAACGGATGATAAGTCGGCAGCGAGGTGATGACTTCTTCGTCCGGCGCGGCAAAACTGCGGCAGGCGGCGTTGATGCCGGGGACAATCCCTGGCAGCCATACCAGCCATTCGGGATCTACCTGCCAGTCATATTCTTCCGCCAGCATGTTCAGGACGGCGTCATACAGTTCCTGCGGCGTATAGGTATAGCCGAGAACGCCGTGGTCGATCCGTCGCCGCAGGGCGTCAAGAATCGGTTCCGGGCATTGAAAATCCATATCGGCCAGCCACATCGGTAGAATATCGCGTCCTGGATAACGGTCCCATTTGATACTATTGGTTCGTTTGCGTTCCACGGAAAAATCGAAATCAGTCATTTTATCGAAAACCTCGGCAACCAAAAATCTTGTTTTGCATTAACTTGTGAACGGGGATATATTTGCTCCAATTAAGCTAATGTGATTTTGTAAAAAGACAAGAGAGAACCTCTAAAAATCGAAAATCTTGACGGAAACATCGTCTTTCATCCCGACCGGAATTTTTCGGGCGGGGCGATAACTCCGATTTCCGTTCGAGCAGCCGGGACGGGGTTCTCCGGAGGTAGTGGGATTTAATGGCCGGGAAAAATACTCCCGTGGTTTTTACCGCGGAAAATCTGAATATCAATATCGGAACTCAGGAAATCTTTGCCGGGGCCGACCTGACCGTCCACGAGGGCGAACGGGTGGGACTGATCGGGCGTAACGGCTGCGGGAAATCGACCTTTCTCCGGTTGCTTGCCGCGCCGGACCTGGCGGCGGAAAACGGCCGGTTGCTGCGGCGCCGGGAACTTCGGGTCGGTTATCTGCCGCAGGAGCCGGATCTCGATCCAGGACTCGATGTGGCCGGCAATATCCGTCTCGGCGTCAAATACCTGGCCGAGCTCGTTCATGAATACGAACAACTGCCGTTGAGCGCTTCCCGCCATTTCGAACTGGAACAGGAGATTACCCGTCATGACGCCTGGCATCTTGACCGGCGGCTGGAGTACGTCATGACTTCGTTGCAGACCCCGCCGGGGCATGCGGCGGTGACCAATCTTTCCGGCGGGGAAAAACGCCGCGTATTGCTGGCCCGCGAACTGGTGGGCGATCCCGATCTGTTGCTGCTCGACGAACCGACCAACCATCTTGACGCCGCCACGATCGAGTGGTTGGAGGAATTCATTGCCGGTTATCGCGGTACCTGCGTGATTGTCACCCATGACCGCTATTTCCTCGACCGCGTGACGACCCGGATCGTGGAACTTTCCTGGGGTA
>JAQUZV010000321.1:0-878 GCA_028691155.1 Victivallales bacterium | reverse complement strand
AAATTCCTGCGTTCGGAAATCGAATGGGTGCGCAGCCATCCCAAGGCTCGTACCTGCCGCAATCAGGGACGTCTGAAACGTTTTTTCGAGGTCAATGCCATTGCTCCTCCCCGCCGCGAATCGTTTATGGAACTGGTTATTCCGCCCGCCGCGGCGCTGGGCAACAAGGTGGCGTCATATAAGCATGTGGCCCTGAGTTTCGACGACAAGCCGATCTTTCGCGATTTCACCTTTGCTTTCGAACCCGGAATGCGCCTCGGCATTATCGGACGGAACGGCATCGGCAAAACCAGTATGCTCAAGCTTATGACCGGAGAACTTACGCCCGATGCCGGGACTGTTGCCGTGGCCGATACCGTGGTTTTCAACTATATCGACCAGGGCCGTGAACAACTTCACGATGATTTGACGGTTCTGGACGAGATCGGCGAAGGCAACGATCATATTTTCCTCGGCGGGGAAAAAATTACCGTTTGGACCTACCTCAAGCGGTTTATGTTCGTCGACGAACGGATCAAAACCCGGGTTGGCCTCCTTTCCGGCGGCGAACGCGCCCGGCTGCTGTTGGCCAAACAGCTCAAACGCGGCGGCAATTTCATTATCCTCGACGAACCGACCAACGATCTCGACCTGCCGACGTTGCGGTTGCTGGAAGAGGCGCTGGCCGATTATCGCGGTTGTGTTGCCGTTGTCAGCCATGACCGCTATTTCCTCAATCGCATCTGCACCGGCATTCTTTCGTTCGATGAAGTGCGGGACCCGGAATACAGTATCGGCGATTACGACTATTATTATGAGATGAAAGCCCGTTGCCGGACCGCCGCGGCGGCCGCAGTGACAACGTCCACGTCGGCCAAGCCGTCTTCCGGGGATTGGAA
>JAQUZV010000320.1 GCA_028691155.1 Victivallales bacterium | reverse complement strand
GGGCTCCGGCACGGGCAGAGTTCCATCTGGTGCCTTTGGGGTCTCCTGCTGGCGTTGACCTGGCGGAATCGCTGGAGCGGGGTGGCATTTGGGGCGGCGGCGGTGTTGAAGTATTCGATGTTGACGGTGCTGGGGCCGCTGCTGTGGGTCAAACGCCATTATGCATTGTGTCTGATCGGTTTTGCCGTGTTTGTCCTGATTTCACTGTATCCGGGGTTGATCGGGTTCAATCTGATCGATTTTTACGGCAAATATCTGACGACGCTGAGGACCGAGGTGACGACCGGGGCCAACTCTTTCAGTGGCGGGGGATACACGATGCTGCAACTGGAATTTTTCCGCTGGAACGGGTTGAATATGATCGGCAAGGCAATCGCCGGCGGGGTGATCTTGTGGGTTTTGTTCCGGGAACGCGGAAACCGTCGGGTGGGCATGAATCTGTTGCTGTTTGTCGGTTGCCTCACCATGCTGGTGTCCTATCACCGGATGCACGATCTGACGGTGGTAACGCTGATTCTGACCGCCTCGCTGAGTCTTTTCCTGCAGTCGCGGCAATGGTGGCGTCTGACGTTCGGGTTGGGATTTTGTCTGCTGTTACTGCTGCCCTTTTCGCAGGCGATGCATATCGGAGGGTGGCTGGGACGGCATTGGGCATTGGATCGCATGTTCATTTTGTCGTCATACGGCGGTTTTTCCCATTTGGCGCCGTTGCCGGCTTTGACCATGATTGCTTTAACGGTGTTTGCGGGTTATTTGTATGGACATGAGAGCAGGGATGTTCCGGCCTTTCTTGACAACGGACCGGAAAAAGAGGAGTAGATCGGATGGTGCGAGGATGGTTACGGGCGATTTGGCAGCGGCTTTACGGGCGTTATCTGCCGTGTTACACGATCAGTCGCGAGCCGTTGATTCTGGTGGCTTACTGGAGCGATTTTTTTGCGCACCGGAATGAGTTTCGCCGGTCGTTGCCGGGGCGGGACCGGGGACATTTTCTGTTTCAACTGGGTTGGCACCGGGAAACGCAGGAGCGGGTCGACGAACTGGCGGCGGAACTGCGTTCGAGCGAGGCGTTGTTTCCCGGCTGGACGTTTACGTTTCTGGTCAATTCGGCGCGGGAGGAAGAGTTATTGCGGGCGGCCGGAATGACGGCGGTGCTGTGTCATCAGAACGCCTTTCTGGATGAGCGCAAATATCGGGTGATTCCCGGCGTCGGCAAACGTTTCGATGCCATTTACATTGCCCGGATTACCCCGTTCAAGCGGCATGAGCTGGCGTCCGGGGTTGGGAGTCTTCGCCTGATCGGCGACTATTATGAACGTGAAGGAGATCATGTGCGGCGGATTATGGCGTTGCTGCCGTGGGCTTCGTACCGGCGGCGATGTTTTTCCCGGCTGATTTACCGGGAGATCAATGCGGCCCGGGTGGGATTGTGTCTTTCCGCCGAAGAGGGGGCGATGTTTGTCAGTGCGGAATATCTGTTGTGTGGTGATCCGGTGGTTTCCACCCGCAATTTGGGCGGGCGGGGCACGTTGTTTCCGGAAGAATTCGTGGTTTGGGTGACGGATACGCCGGCGGCGGTGGCGGCCGGGGTGGCGGAACTGATTGCGCGCCGATGCGAGCCGGCCGCGGTACGGGCGGCGGTATTGGCGAAAATGATGCCTTTCCGGGAAGTTTTTGTGGCGTTGATTCAGGATATTTATGATCGGGACGGGGTTGAACGCGACTTCCGTCGGGAATGGCCGGAGGTGTTTACTCACAAACTGGGGTTGCGGCGGCGGTTGCCGTGGCGGTTGCAGCGGCGGCGCGGATTGCGGTGGCGGCCGTGAGGATTCGGGTGAGGATTCGGATGGGGTGCGGCCGGGGCAGGGAAGAGCGGTAAAACCGGAGAGGTGATAATGGTGGCATTGGGAAGGTTGTTGTGGCGCAATACCATAACGAATTATATCCGGTTGTTTTTGAATTTATTCGGGGCGATTTTCGTAACCCGGATTATTTTTCTGGGTATGGGGGAACAACTGTACGGTTTTTGGAGTTTGCTGTGGGCGGTGTTCGGTTATTCACTGCTGCTGGATTTCGGATTCGGACGGACGGTGCAGAAATATACCGCCGAAAAGGATTTCAGCCGTAATCCGCATGAGTACAACCAGATTATTACGGTGGTGTTCGGGACATATCTGGTCGAGGCGTTGCTGATTGCCGCCGTGGCGGTGGGGTTGTCTTTTTTCCTGCCGGATATTTTCAAATTGGCGCCGGGGGCCGATCTGCATTATTACCGCTTGTGTTTTCTGGTGTTCGGGTTGGGCATTGCGGTGGTCTTTCCCTCCGGCATTGTGATTGAGATTCTGACCGGGATGAATCGGATCGATCTGCGTAATTTTGCCCTGATCGGCAATAAGCTCATGGAACTGATCGGGATTTACATCATCTTCCGTTGCGGCGGTTCGCTGTTGACGCTGGCGATTTTCACGGCGGTGCTTAATCTCAGCACCAATCTGGTGGTGCTGGTGATGGTGCTGCGGCTGCAGCCGCAACTACGGCTGGCCTGGAACGGTTTTAACCGTAAAATCTTGCGTAAGATTGCCGATTTCAGCTTTTTCTCCTATGCTTTGACCATTGCCGATCTGATCAACCAGAAAACCGATCGGTTGGTGCTGGGGATAATGGTGGGGGTCGGCGGAGTTTCCTGTTATCAGGTGGGGACGCGGGTGCCGGAGATGGCGTCATTTTTGTCGTCGCAGTTTCAGGAATCGCTGTCGCCGCTGGCGGCGGCCATGCACAAATCGGGAGAGCACGAACGTCTGCGGCGGATCATGGTGGGCAGTACCCGGCTGACGGTCTTTATCAGCACCGGGGCATTTGTGACTTTAGGCGCGTTGGCGCCGGCGATATTGCAGGTATGGTTGAAGGTGAACAGTACGGCGATATTGCAGGTGGCTTATGTAATGCTGTTTTCCGGTTATCTGCTGGTGGCGGTGCGCAGTGTGCCGACGCAGTGTCTGCTGATGGCGGGG
>JAQUZV010000319.1 GCA_028691155.1 Victivallales bacterium | reverse complement strand
CAGCCAAGATACTGAAATGTCCATCCAACACCCTCAAGGACGCTTCCGGACAATCGTTGGCTTGCAACTACGGGTGGAACTACTCCGGAACAGCCGGCAACTCAATCCAGGCCAATACTTACCCGTGGAAAGTCGGCATGGGATTTAATATTCCTAACGACCCCCGAGGCGGCTGCGCCCTGGTTGCCCGGACGGCTCCCGATACGGTTGTAATGGCAGACCAGAGAAATAGTGCCACAGATCTTGTTGTCAGTTCTGCTGCCTCTGCCCTGCCTATGGCCATTCATACAGATTCCGCCAATTTTCTGTTTATCGATGGTCATGCGAAGAAATTATCCCATAATTTTTATATGCTTTCCACTCCGGAAGCGACAAGAATATGGACAAGGCGCAACGATACCGATGGAATGGTTGAATAAAAATGGAGATGTCAATGCATCGAATTTTATCTTTTTTCGCTGTTTTCGCGACGACATTGCTGGCGGCCGCCGAATTCCCCGTAATCGCCCCGTCGGGCGAAATCACGGTGGACGGCTTAACCTTCCGAATCGAACATTACTCGGACGCCTGGAAAATGACCGCCCAGGACCGGCGCAGCATTGTTGCGGAAAAAGAGGGGAATACGTTACGCGGGACTTTTAAAGTGGCGGGCGGGGTGTTCGCTTTTTCCGAGACGGTTTCGCCCATCGAGGGAAAGGCGAACGCCTTCTCCTACCAGGCGCAACTGGCCGGGAAGTCCGCGATTCCGACCAAACTGCTGGTATTGAGCCTGCGCCTGCCGGCGCATTCCTCCAGCGGGATGGTCATTGCACGGGACGGCAAGCCATTTGAACTTGTCGCCGACGGAAAGCGGCGGCTGCTGGACAAAGGGTCCGTCAAATCCCTGGTATTGCCGGGCAAAACCGGAAATGTGGTAATCACCGGCGACATCAGTTACCGGATCGAATACAACACATCGAGTGGAGATTTCTTTCTGATCCGGCTGCTCTTCCGGACGAAAGGGGATGATCATACGCTCGATCTGCGCTTTGCGCAGGAAAAGCCGGGTTTCACCCATTTTGACCTTCGCAAGGCGGCTAACCGCGGCTTCATCGATGAGGCGGACGGCGACGGGAAAGGCGGTTGGCCCGACCAGGGAAAGGAAAGAGATCTTCACTCTCTGGTTCCTGGAATTAAGCAGGCCGGTAATTACAGCTTTCATATCATTGATCCGGAGAAAAACGGCGGACGCTCCTGCATCATGCTCGGCGGCGTTCAACGCCCCAATCTTCCTTTGGAAGCAAGTGTGGAAGCTCCGGGCGAAAAATTCAACTATCTCTATATCGTCCATGCCGGTGCATGGCTTCGCGGCTCCCAACAGATTGGAAGCGTGACCGCCTGCTATGAGGACGGGAGTAAGAAGGAATTTCCAATCCGCAACAACATTGAGATTCTCGATTGGTCCGGCGGACTCACCCGGAACAATTGCAAGATTGCCTGGACCGGCAAGCATCTGTTCGGACCAGTATATCTCTACTCCACCCGGTTTGAACTCGATCCACAAAAAAAACTGGCCAAGGTAATATTCACTTCCAATGGCGCCGCGCCTTGGGGAATCTTCGCGGTCAATGCCCAGGACAGTGAAATTCCCGCTTTTATTCCCTCCGCCGCGCAAACCCAGTTGTTCATCCAAGGCAAAGATTGGCCGGCTATCGTCAACACCCCCCGCCCGATCGCAAAGGGAAGCGCGCTCGATCTCTCCTCCACGCTGGATGCCCCGGCCGGAAAATACGGCAAGGTCGTCGCCCGGAACGGCCAGTTCGAGTTTGAAAAGCTCCCCGGGAAAAAACAGTTTTTCTGGGGCACCAACATTTGCCAGCAAGCCGCGATCCCCGACCGCAAAACGGCGGAATTCATCGCCGACTCGCTGGCGGCATGCGGATACAACGCCGTGCGTTTTCATCACTTCGACGTTCTCATGACCAACCCCGGCGACAGCGTCATCACGAAAAATGAAAATCTCGACCGGATGTTTTATCTGATGTCCCTGCTGCGGGAACGGGGAATCTACTACACCATCGACCTCTTCACCCAGCGCCGGTTGTCGGACGAATTAGCTAAGCTTCCTCTGGCGGAGTTGATCCACACCACAAAGCAGCGGATGCCCTACGACAACGCCATTCTTGAAAACATGAAGAGTTTCGCCGTCGATTTGCTTACACGGGTGAATCCTTACACGAAAGTCGCCCTCAAAGACGATCCCGCACTGATGCCGTTCAACATCATCAACGAAAACATCCTGTTCAGCGATTTCGCCAGATACCCCTCCACGGCGGATCAGTACCGGACGCTGGCGAAGAAGGCTCATCCGGAAATAGAAACGCTTCCCGTGGAGAAGCTGGAGAACGCCTATGGGCGCTTCATGCTTGAAATGCAGCAGAAAATCTACCACGACATGAAAGACCATCTGCTCAAGCTGGGAGTGACGCAGGCGACTTCGGACATGAACCACCGTTCCCTGATCGCACAGATTCTCCCCCGCAATCGGCAGGATTACATCGACAACCACTATTATCACGCGCTTTACCCCTTCTATGCAAAAGGCGCTGTCGCTCAAGTCCAGTCGGCGCCTTCGGCGAGTTGGTTCCGCTTCCCGCTGGCGATCGCCCCGACCCGCATCTTCGGCAAGCCCTTTGCGGCCAACGAAACCCAGATCTGTTATGCGAACGGATACCGGATGCAGTACGCCGCGCTCATGGCGGCTTTCAGCGGCCTGCAGGGGTGGGATCAGGTACTGCACTACGCCTGGAGCCACTCGACCAGACAGTTCGAAAAGCCGGTGCCGACTGACCGTTTGAACTACAGCCAGGATCCGCTGATGGTTATCGCCGACCGTATCCCGGCACTGATGAAACTCCGCAAGTCTCCGGTGTATATTCCGTATGTCGTGACGACGGAGCATATCAACAGCGTTGTTCGGATGACCACCGGCGGGCCGGGATTTCCGGCGGAATACTGCCGTCTCGGAATGTTCGCCCGA
>JAQUZV010000318.1 GCA_028691155.1 Victivallales bacterium | reverse complement strand
ACCCCGCACGGCGACAACCGGACTATGGGAAATTACCGGTAATTTCCCGGCCGCCGACAATTGCTTTTCCGCCCCGGCGGCAGTACCATAAGACGGTTCGGAGGAAGAACCGATGACGACCGGCAACCCGGCCTCGCCAACAAACGCGAGTGGGCCGGATTCCCGTTCGAACAAGGCTTTTTTCCGCTTTTATTATCGTAAAAACATGACTTTTTCGCATTATATGCTATAGTTGATCACAAATATGTAATAAGCGATATCTCGATTACAAATTTGTAGCATGTTTTCCGCATTGTATTACATTTTTGTGATTATTTTACCAGGGCAATATGAGCGTATATTTTTAATGTGCCTTTATTATCAATAAGTTACGAAATAGTTTAATTTTATTGGCATTGATTTTGCTAGTAAATAGCGACATTGTTTTTCGGCACCAAGCAACAACCAATAGCTTTTTTGGAGGAAGTAATGAACAGGAATTTACGCCTTACCGCGATTAAGGAAGTCGCGATGAGAAGGGTCAACAGCAAAGCCGTCAAGAATTGCGATGTCACGAGCATCTTCGGCGAAGACGTTTTCAATCTGAAGGTAATGCGCGATTATCTGCCCAAGCCGGTCTATCGCAAGCTGCTCCTGACGATCAGAAAAGGCGAAACGCTCGATTCCCACATTGCCGACGACGTGGCCAACGCCATGAAGCGCTGGGCCATCAGCAAAGGCGCCACCCATTACACCCACTGGTTCCAGCCGCTGACCGGAACGACGGCGGAAAAACACGACGCCTTTATCGAACCGGATAACGACGGCGGCGTCACGCTGAATTTCTCCGGCAAGAGCCTGATTCAGGGCGAACCGGACGCGTCCAGTTTTCCGTCCGGCGGCCTGCGCGCCACCTTCGAAGCCCGCGGCTACACCGCCTGGGACCCGACCAGCCCGGCGTTCATCAAACGCGATGAAAACGGCGCCACCCTCTGCATTCCGACCGCGTTCTGCTCCTACACCGGCGAAGCGCTGGACAAAAAAACCCCGCTGCTGCGCTCCATGCAGACGATCAGCCGTCAGGCCGAACGCCTGCTTAATTGTTTCGGGGAAAAGTGCGACAGCCGTCCGATTACCACGCTGGGCTGCGAACAGGAATATTTTCTGGTCGACAAAGGTTTCTATCTGGCCCGTCCCGACCTGATTCAGTGCGGCTGCACGCTGTTCGGCAAAATTCCGGCCAAGCATCAGCAGTTGGAAGATCACTATTTCGGGGCCATCAAACCGCGCGTAATGGCCTTTATGAGCGAAGTGGATCAGGAACTCTGGCGGCTGGGCATTCCGGCCAAGACCCGTCACAACGAAGTGGCTCCGGCCCAGTTCGAAATTGCGCCGATGTTCGAGGAGCTCAATTTGTCGGTCGACCACAATATGATGGTCATGGAAACGCTGCGCCTGGTCGCCGACCGGCACGGCTTTGCCTGCCTGCTGCATGAAAAGCCCTTTGCCGGCATCAACGGTTCCGGCAAACACAATAACTGGTCCATCTCCGGGGCCGGCCGCAATCTGCTCGATCCGGGTTCCAGTCCGCATCAGAACGCGATTTTCCTGACCATCCTCTGCGCCATCATCCAGGCGGTGGACAAACATGCCGCGCTGTTGCGCGTCAGCGTCGCCACCGCCGGCAACGATCATCGGCTGGGAGCCAACGAAGCGCCGCCGGCAATCATCTCCATTTATCTGGGCGAACAGCTGACCGATATCATCGACCAGATTGAAAAAGGCGGCGCCCAGTCGGCCAAGGCCGGCGGTTTCATGAATATCGGCGCCGATACGCTGCCGGTATTGCCGAAGGACGCCACCGACCGCAACCGTACCAGCCCGTTTGCCTTTACCGGCAACAAATTCGAGTTCCGCGCCGTCGGCTCCAGTCAGAACTGCGCCGGTCCGAATATCGTGTTGAACACCATCGTCGCCGAAGCCATCGATGAGATTGCCGGCCGGTTGGAAAAAATGCCCCGCAAGGATTTCAACGCCGGACTGCATACCATTCTTCAGGATATCATCAAGAAACACAAGAAGATTATTTTCAACGGCAACAATTACAGTGCGGCATGGCAGAAGGAAGCGGAAAAACGCGGTCTGCCCAATCTGCACAATACGCCGGAAGCACTGAAGTACTGGGCCACCCCGGAAAATATCGCCATGTTTGAAAAGTATGGCGTCTTCAGTCAGGTGGAACTTGAATCCCGGAGCGAAATTTTCCAGGAGACCTACGATCTGGTAACCAAGATCGAAGCGGAAACCGCCGTCAACATGGTCAACACCATGATTCTGCCGGCCACGATTGCCTACCAGAACAAAGTGGCGGGGAATGTGACGAAACTGAAAGAACTCGGTCTCAGCGCCGGTCTCGAAGCACAACTCGCCATTCTGGAAAAAACCGGGACGCGATTGCAGCAGGCCACTGCAACGGTCGATCGGCTGGAAAAGGCGATTGCGGCCGGAGATTCGCGGCAGACCATCGCCTGTCAGCATGAACTTCGCACCGTGGTGGATGAACTGGAAGGCCTGGTGGACGACAGTCTCTGGCCGATGCCCAAATACAGCGAACTGCTGTTCATCTACTAAATGCGGAAACCACCGCCGCCTTTCGGTCCGTACCGGACCGTTTGCGGCGGCGGTGCCGAAGCAAAAGCCGTCAATTGCCGCCCGAAGGGGGTGTTGGCGGCATCATTTTCCCGACACGCAAGAACAAATTGGTGAGATCATGAGCGGAGACAAGAATCTGGAAATGACGGTTCTCAACCAGATCAGTCATGTTCTGGTGCATCAACGCAATGTTTCCAATCTGATGCGGGAAGTGCTGGACATCCTGTACCGGGAAATGGGACTGGAACACGGCACTTTCACGTTAAAAAAAGGAGACATGCTCCATATCGAGGCATCCAACGGGTTGTCCGAGGCGGAAATAAAACGCGGCGTGTATCATCTCGGCGAAGGGGTTACCGGCAAAGTGGCCCAAACCGGTACGCCCCAG
>JAQUZV010000317.1 GCA_028691155.1 Victivallales bacterium | reverse complement strand
ATAGTGTTTTTTGTGATTTTTTTCTGGCAGGAAATTCAGGCATACCATTGGGAAAAGGTCCCGGCTCGGGTGACGGCTGTCGAACGCCGGACGGGACCGGGAGATTATTCGCTGCAGGTGACTTACTCCTATTGTTATCACGGAACGGAATATTCAAACCGCCGGGTGGCAATCAATCTTGACCATATCACCGGCAGTTTCAGGGAAATAGAGCGGGCGGCCCAACAATATGTTCCGGGAAAACAGATCGTCTGTTATGTCAACCCCGCCGATCCACGGCAGGCTATCATGCAACAACGGATTTCCTGGTTTGTGTTGCCGTTTCTGATTCTGCCGCTGGTTTTCTGTATTGTTGGACTCTACAGGATTTATTTCATCTGGCGCACTCCGTCCCCAGCGGCTGGGCGACGCGGCAAACGGTGCCGTGGCGGTAACGGCAATATGACGGGAATTGGGTTGGGAACGTTTTTTATTCTGGTTGGCGTCGTGGTGGGCTTCATGATCGTTCGTCAGTTCTGTCAGTCGCGGGCATCCCGATCCTGGGAAAAGACGCCCTGCCGCATTGTTGCCAGCCGGGTTGTCCATCGTTCGAATAATTATCGGGCTGAAATTATTTACCGCTATCATTTTCGGGATCGGGATTATATCGGGGATCGTTACGAACTTTATAATTTTTCTTCCCGTGACGCCCGGGGCACAAAAACGGCGGTATTGCGATATCCGCCTGGATTGAAAACCTTTTGTTTTGTCAATCCGGCGGCTCCGGACGAGGCGATTCTGTTGCGTCGTCTGCCGTCATGGCCTTATCTGGCCGGATTGTTTCCGCTGGGGTTTATTGCTGGTGGCATAATGATGTTGCTCTGGTGGGCGGTACGACGGCGGCGTCTGCGGCGTACCGGGGGATTGCCGACTACGTCGGAGGAATCGGCCCAGGCTGCGCTGAATCCGGAAGACTACCGGGGTGGGTACTTGCGGCCGCCTCGGGGTGGGGAGATCGGGATGATTGGCGCAGTGCTTGGCGGCGGTGCCGCGGTGGTGGCCGTAATCGTTGTCGTATTCGGTCAGGCGGCGGGGTCGGAATGGAAAGAGGTTCTGTTATGGAGTGTAGCGATATTGACGGTCTGGGGCGTGGTTCGGACGATTATTGCCATTTTGCGGCCATGGGTGCGTTGCCGTCTCAGTTGCCTTTATCCCCGGCCGGGGAAACCGTTTTGGATTGAATGGGAAATTTCACATCCGGCGGCTTTCCGGCAGGTTTCACTGTTTCTGGAAGGGGCGGAGGAAGCCATTAGCGGCAGGGAAAGATCCGTAAAATCTGCGGTTTTTACCGTTATTCCGGTATTGGATACCGACAGCGGCGAAGTCGAGATGGCGGGAAGTCGGGAAATAACGCTTTCGCCCGACCTGATGCATTCTTTTACGGCGTACCGCCATCGGGTGATTTGGCGGCTGGTGGTTATCGGTCGTCGTCGGTTTGGCATGAACAAGGTGGCCGAATATGAAATTGGGGTAATGCCCGCGGTGGTGGGCAAAGGAGGAAAGTAATGTTGATAGTAAGTTTGGATCATCCCGATGGAGTGTATCTTCCCGGCAGTACGATGACGGTTAAGGTGCAACGTGATGACGATAGTGGCAATGGCCGGATCGAGTTGGTGTTGTTCTGGTATACCGACGACGAGGGATACGACGATTCGGTTAAGGCGCTGACCAGTGTCGTGGAGACTTTTCCCGGCCAAAGCAGATATGAGGTCAAAATGGTTTTGCCGGAGGGACCATACAGTTTCAGCGGCTCTCTGATCAAGTTGTGCTGGCGGCTGGAAGTGACGGAGCAGCCGGGTGGTATGACCGCCATGGTCGATTTTGCCTTGCAGCCGGGGAAAGAACCGCTGGTTTTGAGTAAAGTCCAGCCGCCTCAACGTCATCTCTGGAAAACTCCGCGCGGCATCTGGTAAACCATAGTAAATTACACTGGCGGGAAGGTTTGGCCTTGCCGGCGCCTGGTCTCGGAAAAATGGCATGAGCAGGGGCAATCATTGGGAAATAAAAGGGGGAATGGGATGAAATTAACGTCGGAAAAAGAGCGTAACATCGAAAAGATATTTTATTCTCTGGGGGGATGGATTTTTGTGGTAATAGGAGCGCTTGGACTAATTGTGGCATCTCATGTTTTTTGGGGAAAGGTTCAGCCTTACCGTTGGGAAAAGACTCCGGCTCGGGTGGTTTCTGCCAAACGTTGGATCAGGCCGGGAGATTATGCCCTGCAGGTGACTTACTCCTATTGTTATCGCGGTGCCGATTATCGCGGCGACCGCTGGGAAATGGAAGTAAAAAAACGCAGCGGGAATTTCATTGAAATAGCGGCGGCAGCCCGACAATATGCCAAGGGAACGCCGATCATCTGTTACGTTAATCCGGACGATCCGCGGCAAGTGATTTTGCATCGGAGTGTTCCATGGCTAATACTGTTGGCAATGATGGGGGCGTTAATGGTGTTCGTGATGGGATGCGGTATACTTTATTGGTATTGGCGTCTGTCGGAAATACCTCCTTCTGGTGCATTAAAATGGCGAGACTCTCCGGTAGAGGGAAGAGGCGTTGTCATGAGTGGGGGAGGTATTGTGGGGATACTCTTCTTAGGGTTGATTTTTATTATCATGTGCTTTCCGTTTATGCGGATGCTGGCCTCCCAATCTTGGGAAAAAACGCCATGTTATATTATTTCCAGCCGGCTTACGATTTCTCGTTCCAATTCTGGATCGGCACACTGTTACACCGAGATTGTTTACCGCTATCGTTTTCGGGGTCGGGACTATATCGGGGATCGTTACGATTGCTGGTATGATTTTTATGGCTATAAGGCGAAAAAAGCAATGGTAGAACAATATCCGGAGGGGGAAAAAACCTTTTGTTACGTCAATCCGGCGGCGCCCGAGTTGGCGGTGTTGCTGAATCGGTTCCGGCCGCTTCCCATGCCGGTACTGCAACCGCTGTTGGCTTTTATGATAGTCATACCGATGTGGTT
>JAQUZV010000316.1 GCA_028691155.1 Victivallales bacterium | reverse complement strand
GACTGAACGCGACCAGAAGCAACAGCAGCCACCACCACCGATCCCAGGTGGAACGCCATTGCGTCATCAAACTGTCGGCGACGGCGGGATCGTCGCGGCGATTAAGCCAGGCGGTCAATTCCGGCGCCGTCAGCACTTTCCCCCCCGCCGTAGCGGCCAATTGGGCCAGATAGGCCGGATCGGCCGTAAGATCGTCATCCTCCCGCGGCGGAGCCTTGACCCGAACCAACCGGCTGACCGACATCCTTTCGCCGCCGCCCGGCACCATGGCCGTAACCAGATAGAAACCGGGTACGGCAAACCGGAGCGCGCCGGTCCAGGTTCCGTCCCCCGCGGATGCGGCGCTGATTTCCCGCTCCAGGCGGTTGTGGCGGAATATCCGGATCACCGGAGTCCGGCGCGGCATCGTCCGGCTCCGATCGAGGATTCCGGCGGTAACAACCTGCTGCGGCGCCACCACCGTCGCCTCGAGCGTCAACGCCAGATCCTTGCCCGGCAGAAAATCGCCGGATTTGGCCAGCCACAAAATCAACTGCATCCAGAAATCGCGGTAAAACTTTTCGCATTCCGGTCCCATCGGCCGAAACCCCCACTGCCATAGTCCGTCACTGTTCAGCACGGCGGAAATGCCGCGGCCATAGTGCCGCAACGCCAATACCGGAAACGACCGTTCCGTGCCGGCATTGACCGATTCGCCATGAATCAGCACCCGGGCGGGAGGACGCAGACTCCGGCACCAGTTGGCCGTATTCAGTACCGGCAGTTGCCGCCAGATCGGAGCGTTTGCCGCCGGCAGACAGGAGCCGAAAATATCTTCGTCCCCCCCACTCCCGACCGGACGCCACCGGAATGACCCGATAACCGGTTCGCCCCACACCACCGGCTCGAGGTCTTCCAGTCCGGGCAATTTTCCGGCATACGGTTTACCCCGGGCCATAAGAATCACCCCGCCGTCGGCCAGATAACGCCGCAATACCGCCACTTTGGCCGGAGAGAGAAAATATTCGGCCCCCTTGCCGAAAATAATGATCTGATATTCGGCCAGCCGCGCCGGGTCGTCCGGAATAATCGCTTCGGGAGTGACCGGACGTTCCCTGTGACCGTTTTCCACCACCAGAAAATTGCCGTTGCCGACCCGGTTTGCCACCGTCAGGTCAAGATGGGACGACTGCCGCAGTATCTGCGCCAGAAACTTGGTATCCCAGCCCGGACATCCTTCCAACAACAACAATTTAAGTCGGCCGCCGATCGCGGTTACGGCGATCTGCTGCCGCGGATTGCGACAGGAACAGCCATTGACGGCGGCCCATCGGAGGCCGTAAAGCCGAACCCCTTCCCGTTCCGCCGTGACCCTGAAAGCCCCGGCACATTCCCGGCCGGGTTCCGATTGCAGCTGCAACGACTGCAAAACCTTGCCCCCCGCATCGGTAAGCTCGACCGTCACCACGGCACGCCCCCGGTTGCGATTGTTTACCCGTACCGGCACCGTTACCGTCTGTCCGACAAAAGCCAGATAGTGCGACCTCCCGGTCGTCAGCAGAAACTCCCCGCTCGGCCGGGTGGTCCCCACCGGCAATACCGCGATCTCCACCCGACCGGCCCGGGCATAAGCCGGGAAATCCCGGTTCCGGCGCGCGGCCACCTGTCGGCCGTCGGAACAGATCACCAGACCGGACGGACGAACGGAGGCATTGAACGCCGGATCCAGAACCGCCGCCGCCGTGCCGTCGATATCGGTATCGTCGCCGTCCGGAACCAGTCGCGTACCGGAGAGCTGTTCCGGCGTAATCTCCCCTTCGAGATGACTGCTGAAAGTATGGAGGCGAAGACGCGGGGCATCGCTCCGGCGGGCCGCCAACGCCGCCGCTATGGTTTGCCGCACCTGATCCCAGCGGGAACGGCCGTTGACATCGCGCACCGCCATGCTGGCACTGCGGTCAAGCAAAATAATCCGTTCCGACCGCTCCGCATTGATACGACAGCGTTCCCCGAAATTGAACAGAAGGCCGATCGCCCCGGCCATGCCGAGCAGCCGCAACGTCAGCAATATTCCCCGCCGGACCGGCGGCAACGTTGCCGTTCCCCGCCAGGAAAAGAAACCGGAGAAGAGCAACACCGCCACCGCCGCCGGCACCAGATATTCCTGCATCATGACCGGATTCATGTTGTCGCCTCCCGCCGGAAACGCCAGGAGACATACCCTTCCAGCAACCAGAAAATTATCGCCGCCGTCAGCAACCACGGCCACATGTCCATCCCCCGGATCGCTTCTCCGGCCTCTCTCCCGCCGGAGAAGGTAGCTTTGCAGCCCGGCAGATTTCCGGTCAGCAACCGCAAATCCGACTCGGTGTTGGGAAAATTAACCACCATGAAGTCAATCACCTGACGCGCCTGCGTCCAGGTGTACCTGCCGCAGGCCGCCACCGGCGGACTGCGCAACTCAAGCTCGCCGGCTCCGGTCCGGATCGAATGCAGCGGTACCGCTTTCCCGTCGGGTCCGGACAAGACAATATCCTCCGCACGCACGCCGCTGCCGAACGTTCCGGTCAAACACATGCCGGGCCGGTAAACGGCAACCGTACTGCCGGGATCCCGGCAGGAATAATGCAGCAATTCCGCCAGAAAAGGCAGGAACTGCGGCCGGTACGCCTGTTGCCCGAACCGGGGGTCCAACTCAATATTCCACAACCACAACCACCTGCCGTCGACCATGTAACGCTGCAACGCCGGCACGCCGTCTTCATAAGCAATCAATGTCGCGGCGCCCGGCAGCCGGAATTTCGGCACCGCCAGCCGTCGCCGGACTTTCCCCGCCATCGGCAAACCGTAATCGCCCTGCCGGAACAACGTCAGCACCGGGTCCGTCGGAGCAACCACCCGCAACCCGAACCCGGAATCGGCAATCTGTTCCCGAAACGGCATGACCGCCGCCCCCTCCGCCTCCGGTTTCGCATTACCCAGAGCGGCAAAAACACGACCGTCCATCCCGGATGCCGGAGCAATAATCAAAGCCGTCCCGCGC
>JAQUZV010000315.1 GCA_028691155.1 Victivallales bacterium | reverse complement strand
AGGAACGGAATTATATTCTTGATCGGTTGTTGGAGTTTGAAGTCAATATCGAGACTTCAATCGAAAAAAACATCAATCTGACACCATAGGTCAAATGCCAGCACCGGTCAGATGCCCTTATTTAAAATATTGATGCTTATATACACGGCGATCTCTTCCATATTCCGCCGGTCGGATCGACAAGCCAACCATAATGGAACGATAAATAATGACCATGAGAACGCCCCCCAACTTAAAGCCCAGAAGGCTCTCGGCAACGTTTCATACTGCAACGAGATGAGAAAAAATATAATCGGCAGCAAGATGCTTAGTCCCATCAGGATGGCCGGATGGGGAACCAGATACAACACCATCCCTCCGGCGACAAAAACAACCAGAACGGTTTTCAGACATTTGAATTTTGCCGTATAATGGGTTATGTCGTTTTTATGACAAACCAGGCGTAAAACAAAAATAGCCAGGAAAAACGCGGTGATAAAAATCGTCTTGCCCCATTCGAAAGTACTGCCGTCGGCAAGAGGAAAAATAAGCATCATAACCACCGCTCCGGCCAGGAAAGCCCAGATTGCCGGACGGGTTGAAATCGTATAGCGGATTGGGCTCTCGGCCAGAAAATATTGTTTCATGGCCGGGTGATTGCGCTCCCAAGATGTGCTCATGCCAACGCCCCCCTTCTCAAGCAACGGCAACCTAGAGGGTCGGGACCGAATTTTTGAATTCTATCGGTCCGGGATCATTCCGCCTGCCGCCGTCGTATTCTTCCCGCCGCAAAGCGGTATCAATGGACGAGTATCTTCGTCGTGTTGCCCCACAAAGGAAAAGAAGTGAGATTAAGCTGCGGCCGAATCAGATACTGCTGCGGCGAGGTCGGCGACGGTATTTTTTCGATAAACTCCAACGGGCATTCCAGCAAGACCGCGTTTTTGGGATGCAACGCCAACTGACAACGCAAAGCATTCGCCGCCGTCGGCGTTTCAATCACCGACCAGGTGGCGGTTTTTGGATCCACCCCGGGACTCAACAGCAAATACCAGACTTTCAGATTGGCATCCTGATTCTGCATCCATTCCCGTAACAGAACCGTCGTTTCGCCGCGATTGATCAGACGAAACTCCATTTTAACTTTTTCGCCGGCAAAAAAAGTCCGGCGCGAGGAAACCACTTCCAGATACAAGTCCGGAGCCTCAAACGGCTTATAGGTGTGCGCCAAAGGCTTACGATCTTTCCACGCCGCCGGTACCTTCCCGATTGGAGTGGAAACGCACGAGGACAAAAGCACCGTCCCCACCGCCGCCGCAACCACCGTTTCGACGGCATGAAAAATATTCCTCTTCATCTTCAACCCCTCTTGCCCTTTTTCCGTTTCATCGGATCCCGGAGAATATATACGGCAATCAAAATCATCCCCACTCCGATAACACCTTTGGAAAGGGGCGTTTGAATCATATGGGCCACAGTGTTCGCTTCCGTCTCAATGCCCTGAGCCATCATAATCTTGACGACACTGAGGATCATATAGTAAACACCAAGCCAAATCAGCCAGGCGACCAAAGTAAACATCACCCTGCCGATATTGGCAATAAACCACTCGCGCACGGTCTCAGCCGGCGAAAGTTCATATACCGTCCCCAGTCTTCTGCGCTTAATCATCACCTTATCCTGCTGTTTCTTGATTTATCTGTCAATGCTATAAATTTATCGGCGGAAAGCTTTTTTTCAATTGCCGAAACCGGGAAAAACACCATTCATTCCCCAAATATTTGCACCGAACGCATCGGTGCTGAAGAAAAAAACGCATTTTCCGGCCGATAATCGCCGGGTTGGGATTGCCTTATCGGATACTCCGGTTAATATTATCAGCGCAGGTTGTTTCGGCGCGCGCCGGAAACGGGTGGAAATAAAATTTCACAAAAAAACATTTCCCCTGCGAACCGCGCCACAATTCCAGTTGTCTTAATGGATGTAACCGCAAGTTCATAACAACCGTCAAAACGGAAGGATGGATATGGATTTTTTCAATTTCAATCTGCTGTGGCACCTGGTGTGGGTACTGCCGTTACTGGTCATTATTGCCGTTACCGCCGCGGTACGGCGGGAAAAAATCCTGAAACTGGTTCTGGGATTGCGTCATCGCGATCCGGAATTTGTGCTGTTGTCGCACTCGGGCCGGAATTTCCGGCTGTTGTTGTTCTTCGGCGCGGTTTTACTGCTTTTTGTCGCCGCGGCCCGTCCCTGTTGGGGAACACGGCTGCTGCCGTTCACCAGTCAGGGGCGCGACGTCATGGTACTGTTCGATGTCTCCAAGAGCATGCTGTCTCAGGATGTGCCGCCATCGCGGCTGGCTCATGCCAAGTGGTTTATCCGCAAGCTGGTCAATCAATGTCCCGGAGACCGTTTCGGGTTGATTGCCTTTGCCGGCAAATCCTTTCTGGAATGTCCGCTGACCAGTGATAAAAGTACATTCGATCAATATCTCGACGAACTGGACACCTCCTCCATTCCGGTGGGCGGCACCAATATTCAATCGGCCGTCGAAACCGCCATCCAGGCTTTTCATGCCGCCGAAGGACAGCATCGCGCCGTGCTGCTGATCACCGATGGCGACGAACTGACCGGCGACAGCCCAAAAGCCGTGGCACAACTCAAGGCCCTTGGTATCCCGTTGCTGGTCGTCGGAGTCGGCGATCCTTTGGCTCCGGGACTGATTCCCATCAAGGGCGCCGACGGGAAAAGTACAAAATTCCTCTGTGACAAACAAGGCAACTACGTCAAAAGCGCCCTGAACGAAACGCAACTCAAAAAACTGGCCGCCATGGCCGACGGCTGCTATGCCCGCACCACGGCGGCCGCCATCAATATCAGCAAAGTGCAACAGCGCATCGCCCAGTTGATTCCTAAAAAGCTGGAAGACGGCAAACAAACCCGCCGGATTGAACGGTTTTACTATCCGTTGCTGGCCGGGTTGGCGTTACTGCTGCTCTGGTTGCTGCTGTCCGAACGCGCCCAGGCTCGGAGCAACAACCGGCTCAAGACCGGACTTAATGCCATTATCG
>JAQUZV010000028.1 GCA_028691155.1 Victivallales bacterium | reverse complement strand
GCGGCGCGGGCTTCCCCGCCCTGATTCTGGCTCTGGCCTATCCGCAGTTACAGCTTACCGCCATCGATTCCATCGGCAAAAAAACCGCCTTCGTCCGGGAAGCGGCAACCCAACTCGAACTGACCAATATCAACGTCGTCACCGGACGGTCCCGCGAAATGGCCCGCCGGACGGAATGGCAGGGCCGCTTCGATTTGATCACCGCCCGGGCCGTAGCCGACGCCCGAACCATTTTTCGCGACAGCCGGGCCATGCTCAATCCCCGAGGCCGTTATATTCTCTATCAAACCCCGACCCAGGCGGCGACGGAACTGCCTCAAGTCGCGGCAGCCGCCACCGGATACGGATTTCATTGGGAAGCGGCGCCGGAATTCGAACTGCCGGAAGACGGCGGTCCGCGCCAATTCATCTGGTCCGGCATGAAATAGAGGAAAATTCGCCGCCGGAACCAGGGACGATGAAACCATCGTCATGCCGCCGCCGGCAAAAACATTAAATCGGCCGCCACCACCATTTTTTCCTTGAATAAAGCCGCCACGAAGCTTATGGTATCAAAGCAACGACGGCATTGTCATGGCCACAGCAAATGAAAAGGGAAGATCATGAACAGGAAAAGATTATTTTTACCGGCTTTGGGTCTGATGCTGAGTTTGAGCGGCTGCCTGGGGCCGACGATCCACTACAGCGGCAAAACCTATCCGTCCACCCACAGCGTTGCCATCCTGAAAAGCGGCATCGAGCTGCCGGGCTATACGGAAATGGGCCGCTGTTCGATCAGCGGCGATTACCAATCCTGCTCGTTCGACCAACTGATCGCGCAATTACGCCATAAGGCGGCAGCGGTCGGCGCCGACGCCATATTCATCCAAAACCGTACCGTAGTGGCCACCGGCATCGCCCGCGAAGACCAGTTGCTGGATACATCCCCGGACAATCCCGCCCCGGTCGACGACGATTCCTCCGAACATCTGGCCGGAATCAACCGGGATTTGTCCACCGTCAGCAACGCTTTCAGCCCCCCGGAGCAGCAGTATGATACACCGGTTTACCAGCGCACCATCCAGGCGATTTTCCTGAAAAAGAACGCACATTGAGTTTTCCGAACAAGAATGAGCGGGGCCGGTCTCCGGACCGGTCCCCCCGGAGACAGCGGCAACCGGGTCAGGGTTGGACGGTTTTTTTCGGAGCCGCCGCCGTTTTTTCCTTACGGCGATGCTGTTGCCAAAGTTCCAGCCGGGAAGGACCGATCGCCACCGGAGCGACCGGTTTGACCGCAGGTTCTTTCGCCGCGGCGGGAGAAGATGTTCTCTGGTTAAATTCCCGTTCCACGATACTTTCCAGCGCTTCGCCACGGCGGTCGCGCGCTATAAACTCCCGGACTTTCTGTTCCAGTCCGGAAACGGTGTGTTTCTCCGCCGCCGTCACCGCCGCCGCCATCGTGACGGCCAACAGCACCAACCCGTATTTTTTCATGATTTTATCCTCAAAAGTAAGGGCTAATCACATTGACTATACTCCTCCACAAGACTATTATAACTGTTGATGGGATACGACGCAAGCAAATCGGGGAATAAACAGTGAAACGGCACCGCCATAACATCGTCGGCCTTCTGATGCCGACCATGATTGTGGCAACCACGTGCCTTGCCGACCCGCCCCCCGTCGACAGCGGAACCTTCATTCCCCCGCCGTCCCATCATGCTCCAGTTGCACCCCAAACGACAACGGCGGGCAAATCACCGGCGCCGGTTTATGCCCTGGTGCTCCATGACCTGCCGCAGCCCGGCGGCGGCGTCCGCACCGGAACGGTGGTGACGAATGTCCGTCGTGCCGCCGCCGGACATTACACCTTCACCGCCACCGGCGGCCGTACCGTCACCGTCCCGACGCCATATCTGTATCTTTTCAACCGGTCGGCCGCGTCGCATCCCTTTGCCGCCACCCAATATGCGCTGGCACTGCTCGCCAAGGGCCGCCTGCAGGAAGTCGACCATTATGTCCTGCTGGCCCGACACCTCGGTGCCCTGCCGGCCAGAACGGAAGCGCTCGCCACCGCGGTCCGGACCTATCGGGAACTTCAAAGTACCATCAGCACCGCCAACCGACGCATCGGGACTTTGAATCATGATATGGAAGCCCAAATCCGACTGTTGGCTTCCAATCAGAATCAGCTCCGGGATGAGTTCTGTCTTCAGGCCGGGGCCCGGGATCGCAGTACCATATATGGCGAAAGAATTCTGGTTCTGCGCGAAAAACGCAAGGCGGAACAAACCGGACTGAAAGCGGAAATCGCCGCTTTCGCCCAGGTTATGACCCGACTGCAGCAACAGCTCATGGCCGCCGGGGATTACATTGCCGCCGGAATCATGACCCAATTTACCAACACTTGTCTGACCGCCTCCCTGAACGCCGCCGATGCCATGTGGCAACCGGAGGAACTGGCCGCATATCAACGCCGGATTACCGAACTGGAAAATGCGGTTTCCCGTGACTATCAGACTCGGATTGCCGGACAGTTCCCGGATAGTTGGTCGAGAGCGCTGGATCATTATACCGCCCTGTTCGGAGAACAGGAACAAGACTGGTCGCACCTGAACATCCGTCCCGATTTCAACAGCCTGCTCGCGGCGGCGGCGGATTCGTTTCGCGGCAGCGCCGCATTTTTCCGTGCCGCCGAAGCCGATGATTTTCCCACCGCGTTCCAGGCCGGAATGCGGGTCCTGACCCTGATGACCTCCCCCGGCGACGCCGCCGGAATCATGACCTGGATCAATACCGCGTTGCAACGCTTTGCCACCGCGCCCGCCGCCATCGCCCCCCTGGCCGAACAGCAAAAATGGTGCCACGTGGCGGACGCCTGCAACCGGCTGCGGCCATTGCCGTCCGCACTTGCCGCCACCCGGGAAAAAGCGCAACGGAAAATCGCTGCCGCCGCGCAACTGTTGCAGAAGGCGAAAACCGCGGCAACGCAACATGCTTATATCATCGCGGCAGACACTATCGGCCAGACGCTGCAACAGTGCCGCGACTATCGTCCGGCCCAAGAGTTTGCCACGGCATTCAATACCCGCCATCAACAGTTTTTCCGCCGCTATCACGCCTATCTGGACTGCTTCAACCACCAGCGTTATGCCGACGCCCTGGCCTTATGGCGTGAAATGAACCGGGAATTGCCGCAGTACGCGCCGATACTGGCAACATTGCGCCGACAACTCGAGACCGGATTCGACGAAAGCAGCCGCAACCTGAAACAGGCGGACCATTATCTTCAGGCCGGACGCTATGACGAAGCCTTGGCGCTCTACCAGAAGTACCATTGCCGCGACGGCATCATCCGCGTTTACACGGCGCAACTGCAACTGGCCCGGGAACGACAGGACTGGAAGACGGCAGCCGGCCGGCTCGAATTACTGGACCGCTGGGAAGAAGCCGGTAAAATCCGGCGGCAATATCATCTTCAGCCCTGAGAAAAGGGATTTACCGCATCATAAATTACCGTTTTTTCCGGTTTTATTTTTCTCTCCGCCTGTCATTTTACGATTCGTCGTTATATTAAGAAAGAGTAACGCGAAAACCAACGCCACGGGAGGCAGTATTCATGAACAAATTTCTCTGCGGTATAATGTTATTTGCGGCCGGCGCGGCCAGTGCACTCGATCTTACCACCAACGACGGCAAGGTTTATAAGAACGTGTCCATTTCCAGCGTCACTCCGGTGGGATTCGACATCTGTTATACCCCCAAAGGCGGTGGCCTCGCCATCCGGGAAATTCTGTTCACCGATCTGTCCCCGGCCTGGCAGAAGAAGTACCATTACAACCCCAAGGAAGCGGCAGCTTTCACCAGCAAGGTGGAAAAACTGCAGAAAATGCGTCGCGAAGACCTGGAAAAACAGTATAAAGTCTGGCTGGCCAGGGAGGAAGAAGAAGATAATATCGAAGCCGCCATTTATGCCAAGCGCCTGAATGTCCAGCTGACTTCTATCCGTGCCACGCCGTTCGGTTGCGTCGCTTACGCCGACGCCCCCATCGATTCGCTTACCGCCGGGCACTACGGCAAAGTGTTGATAATGGGTCTGGAACTGGACAACGGCGATTCCTGGGCCGGCAATATCTATCCCGCCGGTTATTCGGTCACCGTCAGCGAGGGCAATCTGCCGGTATATACCCCCAGCCTGGATCAGGCGGTGATTCTCTCCCGCAGCCGCCACAACACCCAACCCCAAAAATAGCCGTCGAGAGACACCGCTCCCCACCCGGACAACGGCATAAACGGTGGTTGCCGGAAGGGAAAACATCAGGTCGATATTGACGCCGTCGCCGGAAAGATCATTGGCGACGGCGTTTTTTGTTGTCCGGGACAAGAAGGCGCCGCAACGAAACAACCGTAAAGATTACGACCCGGCGGCAATTTTCCGCTCGAGCTCCTCAATCTGGGCCTGTTGTAATTCGCCCATTTTATCCAACGACTCCAACATATTCTCCACTTCCGAAGCGGAAATGAAATTGGCGTCGGAATTGAGCAATTCACAAAGCGAATGGCAATGCACCGCACCGGAAGCCAGACTCCGAAACGCCGGTTCGTCCTGCAATCGCGTCAAATCGAATTCCAGATCCCGGGTGTAACGCAGCCAGTTCAGCCGCGCTTCGATCAGCTCCAGCAAACGCTCGCGGACCACGCCCTTGGCATCGTCTTCAAAACGATTGTAGGATTCGCTCCTGGTTTCCCACAAATCCTCGACGAAGTTGATAAAAACCGCCTCCTGGGCCGCATCGGCAAAAGAGAGCTTCTCATTTCCGAAACAGCGTTGGTAAAAATCATCGAACTCGCGGAGATCATGATAGAGCTGATCCAGCATCACGGTTTCGATTTCCACCGGTCGGAGCAACGATCCGGCATCCGTCAGAATTTCGGTCAGATTGCCGGTTTTGCCCTGGGAAATCATCATCTCGTCCGGTACACCCGGACCGGCGGCGGCATCTTCCTCGTCATATGCTTCCACCCCGGATTTCATCACCAACACGGTCG
Source organism: Victivallales bacterium (assembly GCA_028691155.1). Lineage (GTDB taxonomy): Bacteria > Verrucomicrobiota > Lentisphaeria > Victivallales > SZUA-371 > SZUA-371. Next base: position 9,114 of record JAQUZV010000028.1, on the reverse strand, counting down.
AACCGGAAACATAGCCGATCTGAACCGCATCGTTCTGCCGGAAAAACTCATCGATGGAAGCCGCCGGATGCACCAGCAATTCCGGGCCGCCGCAATAGACGGCCCGAGCCAACTGCTCCGGTATTTCCAGATATTCGCCGTCACTTTCGATGACTTCCTCGACGGCCACGGTAAATTTTTCGATCCATTCCGACCGGGCCCGAACCGGGCGGTCGCTGCCCGGAACCCCACGGCAGGAAAATACGCCGTGCTCCCAGTCCACCACGGTAACTTCCAGCGCATCCCCCACTTCGAATTCGTAACGGCGATAGAAATCCTTCAGGTCAAGCGCCACCACAATCACCTCGCCGTCGGCACTGCCGATCCGCTGCAGCAACGCCGCGTTGTCCGGATGATCTGCCACCAGAAAATCGAACATCGCTTCCGCACCCAACAGCATATGGCAGGGAATCACCTCGGCCAGCGGCGCTCTGACTTCCCGCGTCGCCATCCCCTTGCCGCCCTCTTCCTCCCGCAACGTCACTTCCGATGGAAACACCTCGACGGCGCAATAAGGAGCAAAGCGGTGGCCGGGAAACAGAATGCCCTGATTAATCTCGAAACGCGTCGGTGTAACACAGAATTTTTTCCCTTGAAGGAAAGCCGCCCGGGAAAAAAAGTTTTCCCCGGTCCGGTCACAGAACAACCGCTGATCGGCAGTGAGAATTTCCGTTACAACATCAATCATCCGCGCCTGTTCCTCTTCCGTTCCGACGACCGGCGGCAGCGCGTTTATCGCCGCGGCAAACGAAAAATCACGGTGCCCGGCCATGAATTTCTCCAGCGACGTCTCGATATCGCGAATGGACACGGTCATCGTTTCTCCTCCCGGGCCGCGGTCACCCGCGCCATATTGGCCTGCAGATAGTCGCGGCAAAATTCCTGCAGTTGCGGCTGTTCCCACGTTTTCAACGTTTCCACGGTCACCGCCTCGTCGAGCGAAAAATTGCCACTGCGGGTCCGGCACAACTGCTGCAGCACGGCGCCGCAACCGAGTCCGGCGCCGATGTCGGCGCACAACGTCCGGATATAAGTGCCTTTCGAACAGGAAACGGTAAAATCGGCGGACGGCAGTTCAATGCGGGTAATGTCGATGCGATGGATGGTAATCGGTTTGGCTTCGCGCTCGACCTCTTTGCCCTGGCGGGCCAGTTCATACAATCGCTTGCCGTCCTTTTTAACCGCCGAAACCATCGGCGGAACCTGTTCGATGGTGCCGACAAAACCGGCCATTGCCTCCCGCAACGCCTCCGGGGTAACCCCGCTCCAGTCGCGAGTGGCGGTAACGACGCCGTCCATATCCTGCGAATCGGTTTCGGTGCCCAGCAGAATCGTGGCGTCATAGACCTTGTCCTGTCCGCTGAGCACCTGGCTCAATCGCGTAAACTTGTTGAAAACCAGCACCAGCAGCCCGGTCGCCGCCGGATCGAGCGTCCCGCAGTGCCCGACTTTGGGAATATTGAAGCGGGCACGGACAAAGTTGACCACGTCGAAACTGGTCCAGCCGGCAGGTTTATTCACCGGCAGAATGCCGTCATCGGTAAATTTCGGCAACCGGTGCTTATCCGCATTATATCTCATTCAAAATCCTTTCGACATGGGCGAGCAGAATATTTTCCGCCACCTCTTCCTTATCGGTCTTAATCATGCATCCGGCGGCCAGTTCGTGGCCCCCCCCGTTCAGTTGACGGGCAATCTTACCCACCGAGTAGCGGGCATCCTTGGAGCGCAATGAAATTTTGAAGCCGTCTTCGCGCCGTTGCAGCAGAGCAACAATATCCATGCCGCTGATGGAACGGAGTCCCTCGATCAGTCCCTCGGAGTTCTTCATATCGATACCGTAACGCTCGATCAGGGCCTCGGGGATGCAAATCCAGCCGAACCGTCCGGACTGATTCACCTTGAGATGACGGGTAATCAATTCCGCCTCGAACTGCACATAAGGCAGATGCTTGGAGAAAAACATATTCCGGACAATGCCATGGTGATCGGCTTTCAGCCGGAGCAGCTCCGCGGCAATATTCAGGACCTCGGCGCTGGTGTTGTCAAACCGGAAGCCGCCGGTGTCCATGATAATCCCCAGCAGCAGCAACGTGGCCGACTTCGGAGAAATTTTCCATGACGGTATTTCCCGGACAATCCGGAAAACAATCTCGGCGGTAGCCGCCGCTTCCGGAATAATCAGGTTGATTTTGCCGAAACAGCGGTTGTCGGGATGATGATCGATATTGACGATCGGCAATTTCAAATCCGCCAGGTGCGACCGCATCCCCACGGCCGCCCGTTCAAGATCGGTATTGTCCAGCGCAAGACACCAGCTGAAAGTGGTTCTCTCGTACTGGTCGAGATAGGTCCGGTAGTCGCACGGCACGAAATCAAGGTAGTTCTCCGGCAACTCTTCCGGCAACAGCAACGCGGCGTTCTTTCCGTTTTCCTTGAGAATGTTCAACAGGGCAAAAGACGACCCCAACGCATCGCCGTCCGGACGCTCGTGAGTTACGATCAGAAAATTATCATTCTGCACCAGAAAATTTGCCACCTCAATGGTTATGTTCTGCATCGTGCTCCATTTCCCTGATGATATCCAGGACGTTATCCCCGCGTTCGATGGTGGCGTCCAGCACGAATTTCAGGACGGGAGTATATTTCAACGTCACGTCGCGCGCCACCCGTTTCTGAATATCGCTCCGGCAGGCCGCCAGCCGGGACAACGCCGAGCGCTGATCCTCCGCCGAACCCAGCACGCTGACCTTGACGGTCGCCGTCCGCAGATTGCTGCCGATATTGACGCCGGTCACGGAAATCAAACCGCCGCCGTCCTTGATATAAGGATTGCGTTCCAGATAATCGGCAATTTCCCGTTTCAACAATTCATTGACCCGGGTCAACCGGTCAGGAGCTCCGCTCATAATCATACCTCCGGTCAGGCCAACGAGGCCTTGGACAATTCCACCTCGTAAACCTGAATCATATCATTTTCATCGAAATCGGCAAAGTTGTCCAACCGGATTCCGCATTCGAGCCCGGCCTTGACTTCCTTGACATCGTCATGGAAACGACGCAACGAACGTACCTCGCCGTTGAAGATGAGTTCTTTGTTACGATAAACACGCGCCTTGGCGCCGACTTTGACCATCCCTTTATCCACCATGCAACCGCAGACTTTGGGCCCTTTGGACAAACTGAAGATCTTCAGAATCCGGGCCTGCCCGATTTCCTTTTCACGTTTATCCGGCGCCAGACGCCCTTCCAGCGCATCGACAATATCTTCCAGCAGCTCGTAAATGATCGAATAGAGACGAATCTCCACTTTTTCACGTTTGGCCAGCGCATTGACACCGGGATTGACCCGGACGTGGAAACCGACGATGATCGCCTGGGAAGCCGCCGCCAACATGACATCGTTTTCGGTAATCGCGCCAACGCCGTTCATGACCACATCGACCTTGATCTTTTCCGACGGCAGCCGGGACAGGGAATCGACAATGGCTTCCCCCGACCCCTTCACGTCGGACTTCACAATAATATTGAGGGTATTCTGCTGCGCCGCATCCATCTGACTGAAAATATCTTCCATGCTGACGCCGGTATTTTTGCTCAGGGACAGTTCCCGCTTGTCGGCCATGCGGTCCTCGGAAATATGCCGGGCGTCGCGTTCGTCTTTGCACACCTTGAGCACGTCACCGGCTTCCGGCACCCCGGACAAGCCCACCAGTTTGACCGGAGTACTGGGTCCGGCGCTCTTCACGCGTTTGCCGTTCTCGTCGATCATCGACTTGACCTTGCCGTAAAATTCGCCGCACAGCAGCGGATCACCCATCTTCAGCGTCCCGTTCTTAACCAGAATATGGGCCGTCGGCCCCAATCCCTGTTCCAACTGGGCTTCCAGCACAATACCTTCCGCCGGACGTTTGGCATTGGCGGTCAATTCCAGCATTTCCGCTTCCAGCAAAATTCGTTCCAGCAACGACTCCAGCCCCATCCCGGTCAGCGCGGAAACCCGGATCGCGGCAATATCGCCGCCCCAGTCTTCACTCATCAACCCGTTCTGCTGCATATGGAGCAACACCTTGTCGGCGTTGGCATCGGGCAGGTCCATTTTGTTGATGGCCACGATAATCGGCACTTTGGCCGCACGGGCATGGTTCAGCGCTTCCACCGTCTGCGGCATGAAACCGTCATCGGCGGCCACCACCAGAATGGCAATGTCGGTGGTATTGGCGCCGCGGGCCCGCATTTGGGTAAAGGCTTCATGACCCGGAGTGTCGATAAAGGTGATCTTGCGTCCCTTGTAATTAACCGTGGAGGCCCCGATATGCTGGGTGATCCCGCCGGCTTCGCCGGAAGCGACATGACTGTGACGGATCTGGTCCTGCAGCGACGTCTTGCCGTGGTCGACATGACCGAGAAAAGTCACTACCGGCGGACGGGGCTTGATATCCTCCGGTCGATCGACAAAATCATTCGCGAGTTCTTCTTTCTCGACCGTTTCCGCATGAGGCGCCTTGTCCCGCTTGTCCAGCACCAGTTCGAAGCCGTATTTCCGGCACAGTTTGGTGGCGGCCTCCGGAGGCACGGTCTGGTTGATGGCGGCGATAATGCCCATTCCCATCAGATCGCTGATGACAACATTGGGTTTTTTACCCACGGCATCCGCCATATTTTTAACGATAATCGGCGATTTGAGATGCACTTCGCCGCCGCCGGATCCCGCATTGTTTTCCGACGCCGCATCTTCTTTCGATTCGTTGTTGCCGCTGAACACTTCTTCAAAATGTTCGCGCAGCAACTCCGCCAATTCCGACGAAACGGTGCAATTCAGGCCATCGGTTTCGATTCCTTCCGAGGCCAGCTCGCGGATGATCTCCTTGGGAGACACGCCGTATTTTTGCGCCAGCTCTTTAATTTTAACTTTTTTCACTGCATGCCCCTTCGTAATGTTTACGCCAGCGCGTTCATGATCTGCCTGACATCGTCCTGATCAAGACCGTCAATCGCGGCGATTTCTTCTTCGCCGACTTCGCGCAAACCGTCAACACTAAGGAATCCGCTGTTCACCAGAATTTCCGCAACTTCCTTCCTTACTCCAAGCGCTTCCGACAGGGATTCGACGGTTTTGGCTATTTTTTCTTCAAAAGTTTCTTCTTTAGCTTCGTCTTCCAACGTATGAATATTGAAATTCCAACCCAACAGCTTGGAAGACAAACGCACGTTCTGCGCCTTCTTGCCGAAAGCCAGACGCGACTGTTCCCGCGTCACAAACACTTCCAGGCGTTTATTATCCTCATCGACCTTGATCGCCGCCGGCTTGGCCGGCTGCAGCGCATTGATGGCAAACGTCTTGATATCATCATCGTAACGGATGATATCCACGCGTTCCCCGCTGAGTTCAGTCGTAATATTCTTCACTCTCATGCCGCGCATCCCGACGCAGGCGCCGATCGGATCGACCCGCGGATCATTGCTCTTGACCGCAATTTTGCTGCGGGCTCCGGCTTCCCGGGCCACCGCCATGATTTCCACCACGCCGTCGTGGATTTCCGCCACTTCCCGTTCGAACAGACGCCGCAGGAAATCCGGACTGGTCCGCGACATAATCAAACTGGGGCCGGAACTGACCGTATCCACCTTCAACAACAAGGCATTGATCCGGTCCCCCGGCATGTAATGTTCACCGGGGATCTTGCTGCGGATGCTGATAATGCCTTCCGATTTACCCAGATCGACAATAATATTGCCGTTTTCAATCCGCCGCACCACTCCGTTGACGATATGTCCGACCTTGTCTTCATATTCTTCCCGGACGATATCCTTTTCCGCCTTGCGCAACTGCTGCATGATCGCCTGTTTGGCCGTCTGGGCGGCAATACGTCCGAAGTTCTTCGGCGTCACTTCCCATTCGACAATATCGCCGATTGCGGCGTCGGGCATTTTTTCCCGCACCCGTTCCAGCAGGATCTGATCGGACGAAGGCATGGAATCCACCACTTCCAACTGTGCCCACGCCTTGATTTCACCGCTATTCTGATCGACTTTGACCGTCAGGTTTTTCGCCGGATGGATACTTTTACGGGAAGCGGACAACAGCGCCTTTTCGACCGCCTGGGCCAAGACATTCCGGCTGATACCACGTTCCTGTTCAATATATTCCAGGATAGTCAGAAGTTCATTTGCCATATCTAAAGCCGCTCCTTTGGGTTTATATTATTAAAGCGTTTAACAACAAAAAAAGCGGGCGATGATCCATACCCACTTTAAAACAAAAAGTATTAACAATGTTTTCAGTTCATACTATATACGGTTTCGATTAACATACAAGACCATAGTTCAATTATTGAAAAAAAACTTTTCCCGCCCGCCGGAGTAGCTTCCGTCATTATCTTTCGCCGGAATCGAAGAGTAAACCGTGGGGGGAAATGGCCGGAATCGACCTTGCCGGCGCCATATATCGCCGGATTTCGACGCTTCGCCGACCACCGGCGAAGCACGCCGTCGAGCCGACCGGAAAAACCCGTTCCCACGGCCGGATTGCGGCCGTGGCATGAGCGGTCGCACTCCGTCCGTCGCACCGTTTATTCCGGTCGGCGGCGATTATTCAAATTCGATTTCCAACAGCCGGATTTCACCCTGGAGCCAACCGGTATCCCGATAATAGGTAACATATTCGATCCGCCCCCCTTCGCGCGACAATTCCGGATGCGCCAGCCCGGCATAACTGCCGGCATTGTCGGGCGTCTGCGGCGCCAGACAGTCCGCCACCATCAGCGGCGACGACCAGGGGCCTTCCGGCCGCGGTGCGGTCCGGATGGCGATCTTATTGGCCAACGGCACACTGTAAATCGCCACATAACACCCCAGATGCGGCTGGCGGTAGACGCTCAGCATCGGCGCCGCCTCCATGACCGGGACCGCCTCGCCGGCCACCTTGCTCCACCGTCCGTTACCGGCATAGAACTCCCAGGCCGAACGCTCGGTGGCACGGTCGAATGGCACTCGTCCCACCTTTACCGGCCAGACAAAATACTGCGATTCACAGCCGTAGGCATACAAAAACTTACCATCGCGAAGAGCGCCGTTGCCCAACGGAAAATCTCCGGCCGGAAACAGCATCGGACCGCGTTCCGGCTTTTTCTCCATATCCCGCCACACCAGCACCGAATTGCCGTCGCCGTAGAAATCCCAGGCCCCGTTCGGACCGCCTTTGATGCGCGAAAAGAAGATCAGCGCATAATCATCATCGGGCGACGCCACCAACGGTCCCGGCCACAACGCCCAGCGATAACGCTGCTTCTCCGGCACCTTGGCATTGAAGTGCTCGCGGTTGTAAGCAGCTTCCGCCGGGGTGAAAGGCAGCATTTCCTCCGGCAACCCGGTTTGATCCTTGTATTCGCGGAAACGCCATTTCCCGGCCACGGCATGGGTCGGATCACACAAGCGGGACGCGGTATTGCTGCGCCAGCAGAATCCATCCGGTCCCGGCTGTGACGTCACCGTATCGCCGAACCACCAGATCGACTGTCCCTGCCAGCCGCCGCTGTAACCGCCGTCGCGGGAACGGATCGCCGGCTCGAACTGCAACGTGCCCAAATCGCGTACTTTTTTAACCCGAACCGCCGCCGGAATCCCGGAATCGCGCCAGGCGGGGACGCCATGGCAACCGCTGCCGCAACTCCCGACAAACACCCCCACGCCAACTATAATCGCCAGAATAAGATTTTTCATTGGCCCTCCACTCCCTTTTAATCTACGTGGTCAGGTTCCAGCTCTTTTCTTCCGGTCATCGCAACCGGAAAATTATCCGTCGCCCCCTACACATCGCCGGCGGCCGCTTTCCGCACCGCCGCGGCGGCCAGGGTGACTTTGCCGATGGCGCACGGACCACCGACGCAACCGCCTTCACAGGCCATGACTTCCAGAAAATTGCCGGGCAACTTGCCGCGCCCGTACAGCTCCAGTTGTTTGACCGCTTTCCGGTCCAGCCCATTGATAAACTGTTTATTGATTTCCGGCATCTCGATTTCCGGATGCGACTGCCGCATCTCTTCGAGAATCGCCGCGCTGACGCCGCAACTGGTGGCAAAACCGCGCGCATACCCTTTGATGTCGCGTTCCAGCGGCAACGTATCCTGCGACGCCACGTCGATGTCCATCGCCGCAAACATCGCCCCCAGTTCTTCGAACGTCATCACATAATCGGTATTGACATCCGTCACCGCCTCTTTGCGCTTGGCCACGCATGGACCGATGAACACCGTCACCGCCTCCGGGTCCTGCCGTTTGACGGCCTCGGCGGTATAACGCATCGGGCTGGCGGTGTCGGAAACAAACGGCTGCAACTCGGGCACATGCCGTCGAACCGCTTCCACATAAGCGGGACAACAGGACGTGGTCATCAGGTGATCGCCCTTTTTCATCCGTTCGAGAAATTCCGCGGTCTCGTGCGCGGTAGTCATCTCCGCCCCGTAGGCCACCTCTTCCATATGGGCAAATCCGGCCTGACGGAGCGCGGCGGCAATCTGACCGAGCTTGCCGGCAAACTGACCGATAATCGCCGGAGCCACCATCGCCACCACCTTACGGCCGCCGGTAATCGCTTTCAGCACATCGATAATCTGCGATCGTTCGAGAATGGCGGCAAACGGACACGCGGCCATACACTTGCCGCAGGAAATGCAGGAATCGAAATCGATGTATTGCCGGTCGGTCTGTTCGTCGCGCCGGATGGCGTTGACCGGACAGGCCTCTTCGCACGGCACCGGCACGCGAATGATCGCATGATACGGGCAGACCTGGGTACACTTGCCGCAGTCGATACATTTACTATAATCGATACGGGCCTGCCCGTCAACCACGGCAATGGCCTTGCGCGGACAATTGAAGGTACACGGCCGGGCGAAACAGCCGCGGCAGGCGTTGGTAATCAAATAACGGCTGGTGATGCAGTGGCTGCACGCCACATCGAGCACGCTGAGAATATGGTCGTCGGGACGTTCGCGCCGGAGCGCATCCTGCAGGTAGGCGCTCAACGGCCGGGCTTCATCGGTTTCGTTTTCCACCCCGATGCCGAGAATGGCC
>JAQUZV010000314.1 GCA_028691155.1 Victivallales bacterium | reverse complement strand
TTATCCGCGGCGTGAACGTGTTTCCCTCCCAGGTTGAAGAGGCCCTGTTGCGGGTGGAAGGCGCCGCGCCGCATTACCTGATCGAAGTATCCCGTCCCGGCAATCTGGACGAAATTACGGTCAAAGTGGAAATGCGCCCGGAAAACTTCTCCGACCAAATGAGCGAAATGCAGCGCTGGAAGAACCGGATCGATCACGAAATCCATGCCATCACCGGCATTAGGATGAAAATCGAACTGGTGGCGCCCCATACGCTGGAACGTTTTGTCGGCAAAGCCACCCGGGTCATCGACAACCGGAAATTGCATGACTGATTCCCCGGAAACGGCAGGACCGGCCGGGGGATGAAGGTACATCCCGGCCCCGGTTGCTGCCGGACCGGAACAATCGGAGGAAAGCATGAGAATTGCGACGCCGCAGGTAATATTGGTGGTGCCGTGTTACAATGAAGAAAAACGTCTGCCGGGAGCGGAAATCGACGCCTTTGTCCGCCAGGAAGAGGGGCGGCTGAAAATCATGCTGATCAATGACGGCAGCAGTGACGCCACCGGCCGGGTCATTACCGCTTTGGCCGCCGCCAATCCCGATATTATCGCCATAAACCGGAGTGACAATATCGGCAAGGCGGAAACCGTACGGGACGGGATTATGGCCGCGGTCCGGGAACCGTGCGAATGGGTGGGATTCTGGGATGCCGACATGGCCACGCCGCTGAATGAGTTGTCGCATCTGCTGGCTCACTGTCGACGTCGGGATTATGAAGTCGTGACCGGATGCCGGCTGGCGCGATTGGGCGCCGACGTCCGGCGCAAACTGACCCGGCACTATCTGGGACGAGTCTTCGCCACCGTCGCCAGCACATTGCTGCATTTACCGTTGTACGACTCGCAATGCGGCGCCAAAATTTTCCGCCGGGAACTGGCGGAGCAGATTTTTGCCCGACCTTTTGTCAGCCGCTGGCTTTTCGACGTGGAAATATTCCGTCGCCTGGTGCAGTGGTACGGGAAAGAGAAAACAACCCGGATCGTTTACGAATGTCCGTTGTATCAATGGATCGATGTCGCCGGTTCCAAGCTCACCCCCGCCAGAATATTAGAGACGCCGTGGGAACTGTGGAAGATTTTCCGCGCCCCGGCGTTCCACCCGGCAAAGGACCGGTCGGGAACCGGCAAAACCGACGTTTGAACTGACAGTCAAGCCGATTAAAAGGAATCGTGTCCATTCGACCGCCGGAAGATATCGCTTCGGCTTAAAAAGCTATTCCCCGTGCTGCTCTTCCGGCGCCAGCCGGGTCGAATGCACCATGCTCAAGGTTTCCGGGCGAGATAAGGGAGCAAGATTTATTTGCAGATTTTTCAAATCGAAAGGAAGATCGAGCGTCAAGGCTTCTTCCCATGGTCGAGTCATCAAATCATGTTTTTGGCAAAAGAAATAGGCCAGCTTCAAATAGCGGCGCAACAGCAGAATACCGGGAAATTTTCCCTGGGCATGCAACCATGACAACATATCACGATCACGCTTGGAACTGTTGCAGGAACGACAGGCGAAAACCAAATTTTCGGCCAGGTCGGATCCCAGTTTTTGACGCGGAAACAGATGATCCACCCCCAGATGGTCGGGCGAATTGCAATAACAACAAATATTCATACCGATTTTATATTTTTCATCATCGCAGAATGACCCCATCTGCATTGTTCCATTCACCAATCCCTTATAAAGCCTCATACGTACCATGTGGTGTATGGTGGTGAATTTTTTTGCGCCTTGCTTCAGCGCCACATCCACCCGCGCCAAATTGGCATACTGCCAGGCCAGCTCTTCCCCCAACGTTTTTCTTGTCACTTCGCCCATGCCATGTCTCCCGTTATTCCGTTTTATGCCGGCAGCGTCACGGACGCGCTCCCGGGAACAATGCCCCGAACGGGAAAGCTCCGTTGTTGCCGCTTACGGATTGTTGACATTTTTTGTTAATTATGACTTTACTTTTTGTGGTTTCCGGTTATATTGATTTTCTTGAATTACCATAAGACCAATGGCCGCATTTTCATGGCGGCAGGATCAATAGCAAGGAGTAACTGAAAATGGCTGGAAAAGGCGATAAACGCAGACCTGGAGACGAAAAGAAATACCGGGACAACTGGAATTTTATTTTCGGCAAGGGCAAGAAAGCTGCCAAGTAACTCTTCCCGTAAATTCAGTAGTCTGAAGACGGCCGCGGAAAATTTTTCCACGGCCGTTTTGTTTTTATCCCGTAACAGCACCATAAAGATCACCGGGACAGGCGAAAGAGACGACCGGGCAGTTGTTTGACCAGTTTGCGGAATTCCAGCTTGATCATCAGCGCCAACAGACGGCCGGGCTGCAGACCGGTGCTGTCGGAAAGTTGATCGAGCGACTTTTCCCCATGCTCCAGACTCCGGACAATCATTTGCTCGCCGTCATCCAGCCCCTCAAACGGAATGCTTTTTATCTGCTCCCCGTCCTCCCGGACGTCGTATGCATCCGAACCCGCTTCACGCACCCGGGCCATCCCCGGAAGAAATTCGAATTCCTCCAGCACATCGTCGAATGATTCGGTAAGTCTGGCGCCGTTCCGGATCAGATGATGACAGCCGTGCGCCTGCGGATTATCGGCCTGCCCCGGCACCGCAAACACCGTTCGCCCCTGCTCCAACGCAATATTGGCCGTCAGCATGGCCCCGCTGTTCAGTCCGGCCTCCACCACGACCACCGCCTGGCTGAGACCGGAAATAATCCGGTTGCGACGGGGAAACGACTGCCGGCTGACCGGAAAAGTCATGGGATACTCGCTGACCAGCGCCCCGCCATGATCGCAGATGGCCCGCGCCAGGGGCACATGATCCTGCGGATGAATGCGCGCCAGCCCGCCCCCCAGCACCGCCACGGTAACGCCGCCGCCATCGAGCGTCGCCTGATGCGCTTCGGCATCGATGCCGTAAGCCAGACCGGAAATCACCTTCCAGCCGGCATAGGCGGCGGAAGTCGCCAGAAACCGCGCCATCCTCCGGCCGTAAATCGCAGCCCGCCGCGATCCGACCACCGCC
>JAQUZV010000313.1 GCA_028691155.1 Victivallales bacterium | reverse complement strand
GTTCCGGGCGGCGCCGGCGGCTTTGGAACGTATTGCCAAGACCAGGCCGGAACTGGCCATCATCAACCATAAAAACATGGTGCGTTCCCTGATTGTTTTCGGTCTGGTGATTCTGGGGTTCTTCCTGAGTCGGGCGATCAATGTCGAACCGGGGATCATCGCCATTGCCGGCGGTTTCCTGATGGCGTTGGTCTGCGGTATCAATGTGCATCAGGTGCTGGCCAAGGTGGAATGGGGCACCATTATGTTTTTCACCGGTTTGTTCATGTTGATCGGGTCGCTGGAGGTCAACGGCTTCTTCGAGATGATGGGGGGGAAGATTGTGGAGTTGACTTCCGGCAATTTTACTCTGACGGTGATGGTGATTCTGTGGTCCAGCGCAATTCTTTCCGCGATTGTGGACAATATTCCGCTGGTGATTGCCATGATTCCCCTGATCAAATCGATCGTGCCGGTTTTTGCCAAACAGATGGGACTGGAAGGGTCGGAAGATGCGATCCGGACGGTGGTGGAAGAACCGCTGCTGTGGTCGCTGGCGCTCGGCGCGTGTCTGGGCGGCAACGGGACTTTGATCGGTGCTTCGGCCAATGTGGTGATTTCGCAGGTGGCCCGCAAGAACAAATACCATCTGTCGTTCTGGGAGTTCACCCGTTATGGGGCGCCGATGATGTTGTTGAGTCTGGTAATTTCCTCGTTTTATATCTATTTGCGGTATCTCCGGTAAACCGGCGGAATTTTCGGATCAACCGGCTTCCGACTGCGGCGGCCGGTTTTTTTGTGCCTTTTTTGTATCGGGGGTCGTGAATCGAGGAGGAAAACGGCTTGCAATTTCGGGGGGGAGCCGTTATAATAACTTTTCGTCCGAGAACAAGGTTGCGTACCGCGTTCGAGGAGCCGCTTGTAACAACGTTCTGAAGCATTAACGTCAAAATGCCAAGACGGTTGTGCCGAATATTCCGTTTTATGGCTGTTTTGACGCCTCTGCCGGAGGTGAAGTATGATGGAAACCCGTATTGCCCTGATTGGGATTATTGTGGAAAATCCCGACTGCGTCGATATCCTGAACCGGTTGCTGCATGAGAACCGGCAGTACATCGTCGGCCGCATGGGTATCCCCTACGACAAACAGCATGTCAGCATCATCAGCATTGTCATCGACGCTCCCAATGACGTCATCAGTGCGTTGGCCGGCCGGCTGGGACGGCTGGATGGCGTCAACGTGAAAACGGTCTATTCCAAAAACAAAGGATAACAGGTCATGTACGATCCCAAATCTCCCCATGCCGCCGACTTTATCGACGATGCCGAAATACTGGCAACGCTGGATTACGCCGCCGCCAACAAAAACAACCGGCCGCTGATCGATGGTATCATCACCAAGGCTGAAAACTGCAAAGGGCTCAGCCATCGTGAAGCGATGGTGCTGCTCGATTGCGAACTGCCGGAGGAAAATGAAAGAATCCTGGCCCTGGCCCGGAAAATCAAGCAGAAATTTTACGGCAACCGCATTGTGATGTTCGCCCCGCTCTATCTGTCGAATTACTGTGTCAACGGTTGCGTTTATTGTCCTTACCATCAGAAGAACAAGCATATCGCCCGTAAAAAACTGTCGCAGGACGATATCCGGCGGGAAGTGATCGCCCTTCAGGACATGGGCCATAAACGGCTGGCGCTGGAAACCGGCGAGCATCCCACCATCAGTCCGATCGAATACGTGCTGGAAAGTATCAAAACCATTTACAGCATCAAACATAAGAACGGGGCCATTCGCCGGGTCAATGTCAATATTGCGGCCACTACGGTTGAAAACTATCGCAAGCTCAAGGCGGCCGGGATCGGCACCTATATCCTCTTTCAGGAAACGTACAACCGGAAAGCCTACGAGGAGCTTCATCCCACCGGTCCCAAACACGATTACAACTGGCATACCGAGGCCATGGACCGCGCCATGGACGGCGGGGTCGACGATGTCGGCTGCGGTGTTCTCTACGGTCTCAATATGTATCGTTACGACTTTGTCGGGCAGTTGATGCATGCCGAACATCTCGAAGCCGCCAAGGGCGTGGGGCCGCATACCATCAGCGTGCCCCGGATTCGTCCGGCCGACGATATCGACACCGACACTTTTTCCAACGCCATTTCCGACGATATCTTCGAAAAACTGGTGGCCGTGCTCCGTATCGCCGTTCCCTACACCGGGATCATTATTTCCACCCGCGAATCGGTGGAAGCGCGGCGACGGGTGCTGGCGGTCGGGGTTTCTCAGATCAGCGGAGCGTCCCGGACCAGCGTCGGCGGTTACACGGAGCCGGAACGCGACGACAGTTCGGCGCAGTTCGACGTCAACGACACCCGCACGCTGGATGAAGTGATGAACTGGCTGTTGTCGCTCGGCTACATTCCGAGTTTCTGTACCGCCTGTTCTCGCGAAGGACGTACCGGCGACCGTTTTATGCAGTTGGTCAAGTCCGGTCAGATTGCCAACTGCTGTCACCCCAACGCGCTGATGACGCTCAAGGAATATCTGGTCGACTATGCTTCGGAAGACACCCGGAACAAAGGGGAACAAGTGATCAAAGCCGAACTGGAAAAAATTCCCAACGAAAAAATTCGCGGGATTGCGGCGGAACGGATCGAGGAGATCGCCCACGGCAAGCGGGACTTCCGCTTCTGAACCCGACTTTGCCCGCGGTAGTTTAGCGGGCAAAGGGGAGCCGATCAATATTGTTCTTCGACCTGCCTGCTCCCTTTTCTATGCCTGGGGCAACAATGGCTTCCAGGCAAATTCGGCAAAGGCTTCGGCCAGGGCTTCCGGCGTGACCGGAGCGGGCAGTCGGTGGATCACCGCCAGCGTGGGCAGCTTGCTCAGGCGGGCGATGGTCCGGACATTGTCGACGGCGATCGGATCCGGGGCGGTCGGCATGCCGTTGTAGACAATGCCGGCGATGGAGGCGCCGATGCCGTGCAGGGCCATGATGCTGAGCATGGCGTCGTTGATGGCGCCCAGTCCGGTGGTGCAGACCATAATGACCGGATATTGCAACATGCCGATCAGGTCGAGCATGGTATGT
>JAQUZV010000312.1 GCA_028691155.1 Victivallales bacterium | reverse complement strand
AAAGTCAATGCCGGCCACGGCATCGACTTCCATAACGTCGCCGGAATCATGCGGGTGCCGCATCTGTGCGAATTGAATATCGGTCACAGCATTATCGGCCGGGCCATCATGGTCGGTATGGAACAGGCGGTGCGGGAAATGTCGGCCCTGATGGCAGCTTACCGCGGTTGAGTCCCAACAGAAAAAAACACGGAAAACAACGAAATAAAACATAAGGAGTGCGGCTATGGCCGGATTATTGCATGATGTTCTTGCCGAGGGGGTTAAAGCTGGAGCGTCTGACGTTCACATCAAGGAGGACAGCCCCATTCACTACTGGATTGCCGGAGACCTGGTCGATTACAATTTCGTCCCCGACAGCAATTATCTCGACGCGGTCATCAATGAAATGGTTCCCGCCCAGGATCACCTGAATCAGTTTATGAAGCAAGGGGATCTGGACCTCTCCTATGTCGAACCGGACGTCGGCCGTTTCCGGGTTAACATTCACCGTGAACGCGGCGGCAAATGCCTCACCATGCGCCATGTCAAAAGCAAGATTGCCCTGGCGGCCGCCCTGCACCTGCCGCCGGTCATCGACGAAATTGCGGAAGCGGAACGCGGTATCATCATTCTTTCCGGAACCACCGGATCGGGGAAATCAACCACCATGGCGGCCATGCTGCAGCATATCAATGAACATTTCACCCGCCACATCATCACCATCGAAGACCCGATCGAATATGAATTTTTCGACAACAAATCGTTTTTCGAGCAGCGGGAAGTCGGCATCGACACCATTTCGTTCAACAGCGCGTTGATCCACGCGTTGCGTCAGGACCCCGACGTCATCATGGTCGGTGAAATGCGTAACCGGGAAAGCTTCGACGCCGCGCTCCAGGCCGCCGACACCGGCCATCTGGTCATGAGCACGCTGCACGCCTCCACCGCCCCGCAGACCATCAACCGTCTGCTCGACTTCTACGACCGCGAGGAACAGGACCCCATCCGCGAAGCGCTGGCCATCAACCTCAAGGCCATTATCGCCCAGCGCCTGATTCCCAAAGCCTTCGGCGGCGGCGTCGTCCCGGGGGTGGAAATCATGATCAGCAACTCCACCGTCCGCAAGTTGATTATGGAAAACAACCTGGAAAAACTCCAGACGGTCATTGAAGGTTCCGGCAATGAAGGCATGCAGTCTTTCAATCAGTCGCTGTTGAAGTTCGTCAACGACGGGCTGATTACCGAAGAAGACGCCCTGCTGAAATCCAACAATCCCGATCAGCTCAAGATGAACCTGAAAGGCATCTTCCTGGGTTCCGATCACGGCATTATCGGTTAATCAGGAGAAAAATCATTCGGCCGCAGGCCGATGAGATCGGCAGGAGGTACGATAAAAAATGTTGAAGGTGTATTTTCGTACCTTCCTGCTGGGATTTTTTTTCCTGATCGGTTTTCTGACGCCAAGCGTCGGCAAATGTTCCGGACTGATTCCCTATCTGATCGGAGTGATGCTGCTGATCGCCTTCATGCGCTGTTCGGCCGCACCGTGGCGGACTCTGACCCGGACGCACCTGAAAGTACTGCTGGCCAATATTGCCATCGGCCTGACCGGCTGGGGCCTCTTTCGGTTACTGGGATACCATGATCTGGCGGAAGTGGCGTTTTACGTCGGGATTACGCCGACAGCGGCGGCGGCGCCGGTAATCATGGGACTGCTGGACGGCAAAGTGGAATTCGTCACCGGCGCCCTGTTGATCAACAATCTGGCCATGGCGGTGCTGTTTCCGTTCCTGCTGATGCTGGTGGACGGTCAGTTTGTGCCGGAAATTTTCACCCACGCGGTGCTGAGCGTGGGACGGATCATGGTCGTCCCGGCCATATTGGCCATGGTCCTGCTGCACTTTTTTCCGCGTTCCCGTCAAGTCGCCGTCAAATGCGCCGGCATGACCTTTTTCATCTGGGTAGCCGTACTGTTTCTGGCGGCGGCCAAGTGCGCCGCCGAACTGCAGGCCCATCCGCAACCGGCCGGACTGATGTTGCGTTACGGGGCGCTCTCGCTGCTGATCTGCGTAGTGAATTTCACCTTGGGGCGTTGGCTGGGCCGTCCCGACTATTCCCGTGAAGCCAGTCAGTCCCTGGGACAGAAGAACACCACGTTGACCATTTATCTGGCGCTGACTTATGCGGGAGGAGCGGTGGCGCTGGGACCGATGTTCTACGTTTTCTGGCACAATTTATGGAATGCGCTGCAACTGCACCGCCACCAGGTCAGGCTGTTGCGTCGACAGTAGGCGACGCCCCCCTTATTCCTCAACCCATGCGGAAAAGGGCCGGCGGCGGAAGGGAATCGGACTTCAGTTCTTCCCGCTTCGCCGGCACCCGGACGCCGCACCTCCAGCAGCCGGGTCCGAACGCGACCGCCCGGCTTTTTTGATTTTTTACCGTTTCACCGTCTTGCATTCCCGGGCACCGGTTTTACATTGATTGTTATTACAGACCGGAGGTGAACCGATGAATGAGAAACTCGACACGCACTTCTATAATTTCCTGGCCGAGGGAAATATCATCTGCGAACTCAAGGCGGATACCCGCGAGGAAGCCGTCCGCGAACTGGTACGGCTCCTGGTCCGCAACAATGCCGGGTTGGATGCCGACGCCATTACCGCCTCCGTGTTGGAGCGGGAAAAAGTAGTTCCCACCGTGATTGCGCCGGGAATGGCCGTTCCCCATGCCCGGCTCGACGATCTGCCCAATATGCTGATCGCGCTGGGAACCACCACGGCCGGAATTGACTTCAACTGTCCCGGCATGCCGCCGGTCAACGTCATCATCCTGATGCTGACCCCCCGGGACGATCCCGGACTTCACCTTCAGGTCCTGGCGGGACTGGCCAAGGATTTTGCCCGGAGCGAAACCATCCGAATGGTCGCCGCGATGGAATCCCCGGGTTCCTCTACGCAACCTGGGAGCGCAGAGTACGAAGCCATTACAGCTACCCCGAGGGCGAGCTTCTGGTGATCAACGGCGAGTGCTATGTCCATGAGGGAGTGTGATGGGTACCTACAACGACATACGCAGCCGGTTCGAGGCCATCCAGGAGG
>JAQUZV010000311.1 GCA_028691155.1 Victivallales bacterium | reverse complement strand
AGGTGCCACGTCCCGACGCCCGTCCGCTGGTGCGGAAGGATTACGAACGCGCTTTCGGCAACGGCGGCATCGCCGCGACCTGGCCGCATTTTTTCTCGCTGGCTTCCGCCGCCGCCCCCCGCGAACTGCTGTTGCGTCAACCCTTCAACGAACAACTGCAATATTCGGAAGATATCGAATGGTCCTATCGGTTGAAACAGCAGGGCGGACGAATCGCCTACGTGCCCGACGCCGTAGTGGAACACTCCCATAATTATACCGGAACGGAGGTGTGGAAACGGTTTTACAACGAAGGACGGGCCGAATATGTTATTTTCGGTCCGCGCCGCAACTGGGTCCGCGGTTTTTTTCTGCCGTGGCTGGCGGAAAGCATTCGCGACATCGTTTATCTTTTTCGCCACCGGGAAGCCGCCGCCATTCCGGCCGGATTACTTTACCGCTGGCGGCAGAAACTGGCCGCCTGGTGCGGCCGGCTTCCATCCCCATCACCCTCACATAAAATCGACGGAACCACACCATGAAAATAGCCCATCTTCTCCGCCGCTTTTCCTTTGCGGAATGGGGCGGCACGGAAACGGTAGTCTGGAATACGGCGCGGGAGATGCATCGATGCGGCCACGATCCGGAAATTCTGGCCACCCGGGCGCTGAATCCGGTTGCGGAAGAGACGAAAGAAGGCATCTCCATCCGCCGTTTTCCCTATTTTTATCCCTTGTTTCCTCTCTCCGCCGCCAACCGCGCCCGGCTGGATAAAAAAGGCGGCAATCCCTGGTCGCCGCAACTGGCGGCGTACCTGCGCCACCATGATTTCGATCTGCTGCACTGCCATACCATGGGGCGGTTGGGAGCGCTGGCGAGACGGGAAGCCGCGCGGCGGCGGATTCCGTTGGTGGTCTCTTTCCATGGCGGCTGCTACGACGTTCCGGCGGCGGAAATAGCGGAGATGTGCCGTCCCATGCGCCACAGTTTCAACTATGGCCGAATCCTCGATCTGCTGGGCGGACTGAACGGCGATTTCGTCGCCGCCGCCGACGGCATCATCTGCGTCGGCTACAACGAGTACGAACTGGCGCGACAGAAGTTTCCGGACAAAGCGGTGACCTACATCCCCAACGGCGTCGATCCCGAACATTTCCGCACCCGGTCCGGAATCGATTTCCGGCAACGGCATCACCTGCCGCCGGGACGGAAAATCATGCTGTGCGTCTCCCGGATCGATTACCAGAAAAATCAGTTGGCGCTGATCCGAATGCTGCAACTGCTGCGGGAAAGCGAGGGCCCGGATCGGCTGCCGCAACTGGTACTGATCGGCCCGATTACCGCCGATTACTATTATCGCGACCTGCGGGCCGCCATTGCCGCCGCCGGACTGGAAGAACAGGTCACCATTATTCCCGGACTGGCCCCGGACGATCCGGAACTGCCGGCCGCCTATCACGCCGCCGATGTCTTTGCGCTGCCCTCGCGTCACGAACCATTCGGAATTGTGGTGCTGGAAGCCTGGGCCGCCGGCGTTCCGGTCATGGCCGCCGCCGTCGGCGGCCTGTGCCGACTGATTACCGACGGCGAAACCGGACTCCTGTTGCCGTCGGACGACGCCGCCGCCATGGCCGACGCCTGGCGGCGCCTACAGCGCGATACCGATTTGCGACGGCGGCTGACCGCCACGGCAACCGCCGCCGTCAACCGCGAGTACTCCTGGACCAATATCACCGGTCGGGTCATGGCGTTCTATGAAGAGGTAAAACATGGGCGAAACCGCAGCTAAGATTCTCTATGTCTCCGCCGCCGGCGGCTTCTACGGCGGCGTGGAACGTTACATTTACGACACGGCGGGAGCATTGCAACGTCATGGGTACCGGGTCTTCGGGCTGTTCGAGCGCCGGGAGCGCGACTGGCCGGAGTTTGCGGCCGTCTTCGAAGAAACCGGCACCATGACCGATGCCGCCGCCATGTTGCGGGCACATCGTTTCGACCTGATCTATCTGCACAAGACCGACGACCCGGAACTGGTGGCACAACTGCGGCAACACGCTCCGGTCGCCGTCTTCATCCATGACCACGACTATTACTGTCCGCGCCGCCATAAATATTATCCGCTGACCCGAAAGAATTGCACCCGGGCCTTCAACATGCTATATTGCGCGATGTGTTCCGCCATGATCGAGAAACGCAACGGCCGGATCGTTCCGATCGATATGGTCCGAAAACGGCGGCTGCTGCGGGAAATACGGGCTTGTGACCGCGGCGTGGTCATGTCGGAATTCATGCGCGGCAATCTGCTCATGAACGGTTGGCCGGCAGAAAAAATTGTTAAACTTTATCCGCTCTGCCGCCCGGCCGCGGCCGCGCCGGAAACGGAGCGGAAAACGGGAACCACGGCGCCGACCATCGTTTATGTCGGGCAGTTGATCCGCGGCAAGGGCGTAGACCTGCTGCTGCGGGCGCTGGCGCGGCTCGACCTGCCGTTCCGGGCCGTAATCGTGGGCAGCAACAATGACGAAGCGTTTTTGCGACAACTGGTGCAGCAACTGGGCTTGACGGAACGGGTCGACTTTGCCGGATGGCAGGCCGAACCGGCACGATTCTGGCGCGAGGCCGCAGTAGCGGTATTTCCGTCACGCTGGCAGGAACCGTTCGGCATGACGGGAATCGAAGCCTTTTCCCAAGGCGTGCCGGTAGCGGGATTTGCCGTCGGCGGCGTCACCGAATGGCTGCAGGACGGCGTCAACGGACTGGCGGTACCGCCGGGAGACGACGCGGCGCTGGCGGCGGCCATCCGGCAATTATTGACCGCACCGGCAACCGCGGCAGCCATGGGCCGCGCCGGGCAGCGGCTGGTGACGGAACGATTCGGAGAAGAAAATTTTATGACCGGGTTCAAAACCATGCTGGCCGGACTCGGCCACGGCAAGATGGGAGCAGACCAAGCAAATGGCTAGGATTTTTGTCAGTGCAATGGCGTTCGACGGCGGGAAATCGGGCATTTCCGTTTATATCGGCGAAGTGATCCGTGCCCTGGCCCATCATCACCGCCTGGAAGTGGCGGCGCTGCCCGACGATCTGCCGCTGCTGCCGCAATC
>JAQUZV010000310.1 GCA_028691155.1 Victivallales bacterium | reverse complement strand
CGCCGATGAGCCGGGCGCCCCGCTGGACCAGCAGCGTGGCCCGTTCGATCTGTTCAAAACTGTAGCTCCGGGTTTCTCCGACCACCACATAATCCGGATTGACGTTGTTCATGGAAATCCCGGCATCGTAAAGGGCGTTGAGCAGTCCGGCTTCGCCGATTACGTAGGCGGAACATCCCGGCTTCTGGCTCTTCAGAAAGGCGGCGGTGGCCAGTGCGCTGGTATAAAAATGCGTCTCGTCCACCATGATGCCCAGACGGGAAAGTTTTTCGCTCAAGTCGCGCGGGGTGCGTTCGCTGCTGTTGGTCAGGAACATAAAGTCCTTGCGATTGTCCTGCAGCCATTTGACGAATTCCATGGCGCCGGGAAGTAGCCGGTTGCCGTGGTAAATCACTCCGTCCATATCCGAGACGAAGCCTTTTTTGTTTTTCAATTCCAACATATTATTCCTTGTCTTCATTACGGTCGATAGCTTTAATATACATGGAGAAAAATAATTTAATAATTTTGGGGGGAAAGATTAATAATAAATTGACAAATTGCTAAAAAACCATCATCTTATAATCAGTTTGAACGCTGTACCTGATCGGGGGTCGTTCCCGTCGGGCAGATAACCGCACGCCGGAGGGGGTGATGGAAGCAGAGCGAAGCCCGAGCGCCCCACCCGCCGACGGTAATTGTCGGATATCGTTACCCCGTTCAATAACTTAAACACAACGCTAAGAACAGGCAGTTTTTAATTTACCTGATTTTGCATCCGTAACAACCAAGAACCGAATCGGCAGAAATGGCAAATTCATTTCAAAGGCATGTCGACCATGAACCTTGCTCAAGACATCATTCATCTTACTCCGGCAGATTTCCAGTGGTTTACCGCGCAGTTGTTTCATAATAACTGCCGCGACGATTATGACAACCTGACCGTCTGGAAAAACGGCCTTCCCTATATGTCCCTCGGGATCGGGCATTTTACCTGGTATCCCCGTGATACCAAAAGAATTTCAATTGAAACGTTTCCCCGCCTGCTCGATTTTCTCGAAGCCGACGGGGTTGTCATGCCGCCATGGCTGGCCGAAGTGCGCTTTCGCGGTTGTCCGTGGAACTCCCGGAAAGAATTTCTGCGGGAACGCCACCTCCCCGCCATGACCGGACTGCGGGAATTTCTGCATCAGACGGTCAAGCTTCAGGTCGGCTATATTGTCCATAACGCCATGACCGTCATTGAACGCATCTCTTCCACCCGTCCCGCCTCCGAGCAACAGGAAATTATCGAAAAATTCCAGACCATTCTCGCCACCCCCCACGGATTTTATCCGCTGATCGACTATGTCAGTTTCAAGGGCGGCGGCTGCAAGGCGGAAGAACGCTATCAGGGCGTCGGCTGGGGACTGCTCCAGGTGCTGACCGAAATGAAAATGCCGGCCGCACCCGCCGGAGCCCGGCGGGCATTTGCCGAAGCGGCCGTAACCGTGCTGGAACGGCGCGTTGCCAATCAGCCGACTGGTCGGCACGAGGAAAAACTGTTGCCGTCCTGGAGGGCACGGGTCCGCAGTTATCTGGAGTAACCGACCCGGTGAACAGCATCCGCAAGATCATTCATATCGACATGGATGCGTTTTTTGCTTCCGTTGAGCAACGCGATCAGCCGGAATACCGCGGCCGGCCGGTTATTGTCGGCGGCAGTCCGGACTCGCGCGGCGTCGTTTGCACCGCCTCCTATGAAGCTCGCCGTTTCGGGGTGCATTCGGCCATGTCGTCCGCCCAGGCTTATCGGTTGTGTCCGCAGGGAATTTTCCTGCCACCGCGTTTTCAGGCCTACAAACAGGTGTCGATGCAAATTCGGGAAATCTTTTTCGAGTACACCGATCTCGTGGAACCGCTGTCGCTGGATGAAGCCTATCTGGATGTAACCCGCAATCGGCAGGGGATGCCCTCGGCGACGATTATCGCCCAGGAAATCCGCCGAAAAATTCGGGAAGAAACCGGGTTGACCTCTTCCGCCGGGGTTTCGTTCAATAAATTTCTGGCCAAAGTCGCTTCCGACGTCAATAAGCCCGACGGCATCAAAGTCGTGCCGCCGGAAGAGGCCGAGGCTTTCATTGCCGCGCTGCCGATCGAAAATTTTTACGGCGTCGGCAAAGTTACCGCCCGCAAGATGCGGCAGTTCGGCATCCGCACCGGTGCCGACCTGAAACGCTTTCGTCCGGAGGACCTGATCGCCATCTTTGGAAAAAACGGCTGGTTCTATTATGAAATTGCCCATGGTATCGACCGGCGCAAAGTCTGTCCGGTGTGGAATCGCAAATCGATCGGCAAGGAAGTTACGCTGGAACACGACATCGATGATATCGACGACATCAATACCATTTTACACGACCTTGCCGCGGAAGTGGCCAAGGAACTGCAACGCCACCGGTTGCAGGGCAAAACCGTGACTCTGAAAGTGAAATATGCCGACTTTCAGAGCATTACCCGCAGCAAAACCCAGGCGGAAGACATTGCCGCCGCCGCCCAGATAGTGCCGTTGCTGCCGGAATTGCTGGCCAAAACCGAAGCCGGCTCCCGTAAAGTCCGACTGCTGGGAATTACCGTTTCCAGCTTTCCCGCCCCCATCGCGGCGGAAATGGTTTATCAGCCCGAGCTGCCGTTCTGAATTTCATTGCCGCAACGCCGACCGACGGCAACACGCCCTCCCGAACCGGGGGAACTCCGCCCTGCGGCGCTCCGCCCCGGCCCCGGTGGCAATGCCGTCTCAATGCTGCCGCGCCGCCGCAATAAAGGCGCTGAACAACGGATGCGGCTCCATCGGCGTCGACTTGAATTCCGGATGGAACTGACAGGCCACGACCCACGGATGCGATTTGATCTCGACCAGTTCCACCAGCTTGCCGTCGGGCGAGGCTCCGATGATCGACAATCCGGCCTGTTCCAGCTCTTGGGCAAAAGAGGAATTGAACTCATAACGGTGGCGGTGACGTTCGGAAATTTCCAGATCGCCATAAGCAGCGGCCGCATGAGAACCGGCTTTGAGCACGCAGGGATAGGCGCCCAGGCGCATGGTGCCGCCTTTGGCCGTGACATATTTC
>JAQUZV010000309.1 GCA_028691155.1 Victivallales bacterium | reverse complement strand
GTCATTTTCCGCGGATTAACCGGGGTCTGACCGAAATAGAAATCATCGTCCAGCCACCAGCGTTCGTTGTTAAGCTGCCCGGTTTGCTCGAGTTCCCGATAGAGCGGAGTTCCGGGAAAAGGAACCAGATGATTGAAAGCGGCGATGAACATTTTTTCCCGCATGGCAAAAGCGACACTGAGGTCAAAACTTGCCGCCGTGTCTTCCGGGTAACCGAACATGAAAGTGCCGTAAACAAAAATTCCGTTTTTTCTCAGGCATTCCAGCACTCCGGAATATTCTTCGATCTTATTTGCTTTTTTGTTCATCGATTTCAAATTGGCCGGGTTGAGTGATTCAAAGCCGATAAGCAGTCCAATACAGCCGCTTTCCGCCAACAGCCGCACCAGTTCAGGGTCTTTCAACCCGGTAATGCCGCACTGGGTGATCCATTTTCGCTTCAGCGGCTTAACCGCCCGGCAAAAGGCTTTGGTGCCTTCCGTATTCCCGGCAAAGTTGTCATCGACGAAGAATATGTACTTATGCCTGGCCGCCCGGATTTCCTCCACGACGTCCGTCGGCGGACGTTGCCGGTAGGTTGCCCGGTGAAATGCGGTGATCGAACAGAAATTACATTTCATCGGACATCCCCGGCTGGTTTCAATCAGGGAGAGCGGCAAATAGTTTTTACCTTTGAATATTTCCCTGCGGATCTTCAGGTTTTTCAGATCACACGGGACTTTTGCCTCGTAACGCGACTGAAGATTTCCGGCAACCGCATCATGCAGAATATTTGCCCAGACGCCTTCGGCTTCGCCGACACAAACCGCGTCGCCATATTCCAATGCCTCATCGGGACACAAAGTCGCATGGTAACCGCCGAAGACAACCGGAATTTTATTCCTGCGGAACTTTTCCGCGATCTGATAGCCGCGCCTGGCGGTATAGGTTTCGAGTGAAATTCCCACCAGGTCGGCGGATCGGCTGTAATCAATCGCTTCAACCCGGTCATCGAAAAAAACGACTTCCCAGTCTTGCGGAGTCAAGGCCGCCAGGATGCCTATTGCCAGCGGTTCCTGTTGCCAGGACCGAACGAATTTCTTTCCGGGACGGCGTCCCATCGCGGGATAGATCAAGATCAACTTCGGCATATCCGGTCCTCCCTGAAGTTGGCGTTATATTGTTCCGGGGCAGGCGCTGAACCGGGGCATTCCAGTGAATACGGTCTGGCAAAGCGGGGTTCGTGGTAAAGGCGTCTGACAAAAATCCGATAAGCCAGATTGCCGCAGAAGTTTATGGCACAGTTCAATCCGATTCCTCTCATGCGGCCAAGGATATGTTTTAACTTAAAGGTTTCCTTATAGGCCCACTTGAAACCGGCATATAGTTCATCCGGGGTCATTTTAGCCGGTTTGATGACCACATGCATGGTATCGTAATCGTTCCAGTTATAACTGATAATCCGATTTTCCCGCCGGAGCCGTTGAAAAAGCCGGGTTCCGGGATATGGCGTGTAGATCGAGTAACGGGGAATGTCAATTTTCAACTCCCGCACTCTTTCGACCGTTTGACGGAAAATATCATGATCATCATTGTCAAACCCGAAAACGAAACATCCCTGAATAGAAATTCCAAGTGAGTGCATGGTTGCCATAAAGTCAGGGTAATTCACTGGCTGGTTGAAGCCTTTGTGAATCTGCCTGAGAACGGTTTCCTCGGTCGATTCAAACCCGATCAATAAATAGGAACAGCCGCTTTTCACCATCAAATCCAATAATTCATGATCCCTGACAATGTCCACGGTGGTCAGACCGCCCCAACGTTTTTTCAGCGGGATCATTGCCTTGAACAATTCTTTCGCATATTGCGGGTCGTCCGCCAGGCTGACATCGTTAAACGCAATATAGCGGCCGGATGTGTTGCGCAGATCCCTGACGACATCGGCGATTGGTCGTTTTAAATATTTCCGGGACACCACGGGAACCGTGCAGAAATCACACTCGCGGCGACAGCCGTAGGTCGCCTGAATTGTGTATGGCAGCATATAACCGTGTTTGCGGTGCAAATCATACCGTGGGGACGGCACATTCAAAAGCATATCACCTTCAACGGGTTGTTCGCGATATACCTTGCGCATTTCGCCGCGCATGAAATCACGCACCAATTCCGGCCAGGTTTGCTCTCCCCGGCCGATTAAGACGGCATCGGCATGATTGACGGCTTCTCCCGGCAGGATCGTCACATGGACCCCGCCCAGGACTACCGGTACGCCGCGTTCCCGGTAATGATCAGCAATTTCGTAAGCGGAAACGGCGCAACCGGTCAGCACGCTGATCCCCACCAGATCGGCCGGATAATCCAGCGGTATATCTTCCACGCTTCCGTCAATCAACTTGATGTCCAACTCCGGAATATCGGAAATCATTGCCGCCAACGTGCAGACAGACAGCGGCATTTCACGCATCGAGCGGACAAAACGGCCAATGCGAAGCGTATGCATATGGGCGTCAGGCATAATCAGCAGAACCTTCATCATTGATTCCCCCTGACTTTATCGGCCAGACATAGCGGAACCAGACGGCCGTTTTTAATAGTGGCGTCGGGACAGTTCAGACAATGAATCACGGTTCCGTCGTCTGTAACTTCCGCCGGTTTCTGCAGTAATATCCGTAACGCCTTGAGTTTTGCCCGCGGTCGAAGTGAGCGGAACAGTAATTTCAGGTTACCGGAAAAACAGCCGCCGCTCAGGGCATTCAACAGCAACTGCATCCGGAACTGCACGGCGTTCTGCCGGGTATAAAAAGGATAACGCCGTTTGAGCTGATAATAAACCTTGAGATAACTTTTTTCAAGCAGTCCGGCTCGGCAGGCGGAGTAATGACGTTTACCGGCCGGCGGATCGACCACGCCAAGCAAATATGACAGCCAACGCGTTTCGGTCTGATCAATATTGGAACAGATTTTGGCAAAAGGTCTGAGCTGATATTGTTCGAGCCAATTTCAAAAGGATTGGTTCAGCCTTGTTGATCACTCATTTTTGCGTACGTCAAAACCATTTCGGCGCACCAATTCCGACTTTTTTCACAAAAAAACCGCGAAAAATCAAATTTCAGGG
>JAQUZV010000308.1 GCA_028691155.1 Victivallales bacterium | reverse complement strand
ACGGATCTACGCCCCGGAAGAATTTTCGTCCCTGCGTGACGATGTGATTCAAACAGTACGACAGAACGATATCGAATGCGAATGGTTGCCGGTATTCGCAACTCCCTGGTTTTTGCTGGTCGTCCTGACGGTGCTGATGCTGGGGTGGTATTTCCGCCGTCGTTATAATTTATTCTGAAGGAGGTCGGACTATGAGTCGGAAATGGCGATTGCTGCTGATCATGACAGTGCTGGCGGGCGGGAGACTGGAGGCCGACCGAGCTCATATCGTCATGTCCGACGGAGTGTCGTATGAGGGGGATTTGACCATTATGGGGAGTCGACCGCTGATTATCGTCCCGGAAGCGGCGGCGCGGGAACGATTTGTGCGCCAGCGTCGGTTTGCTCTGGCCGATCTGGCGGCGATTGTCCAACGGCCGGAGCAACAGGAAATGCATCGGCCCTGGCGCTATCGGGAAGCGGGAAAAACCGATAAGGATTACGGGACGGGACGTTATCCGTGGGTCAATTTTTTCACCGAGCTGCATTTGGTCAACGGCGACATCTGTCGCGGTCATATCATTTCTCTGCCTTTGCGCTTTACCGGTGACGGTCCCGGGAAGATTTTTCTCCTGCGACAGATCAAAGGCCGGGTCGGAGAGGATTGGTCCGCCGTGCGTTATCCGGTTCGGATCGACTTTCTCCGCGCGGCGGTTCAGCCGGAACCGCCGCTGACCGGTACGCTCTCCGGATGCGGTCAATTGCTGCAGGTTACCGCTTTGGACAATCGTCGAGAAACGGTGATTTCGGCCTCCGTAAAAGATGACTCTTTCTGTTTCGAGCACCTGTTGCCCGGCACTTACGACCTCTTTATCCTGACCGATCGGATGGTTTTGTACGGTTTGTCGGACGAGGTTCCGCCTGCGTTTGCCGGGACACCGCTGGTGAAAGACGCTAAGGCCGGAATTGACAAGATGTTTCCGTCGGCCGACGATTTTTTCACTACGCGCCGGGCATTTCAGGTACAGGGCAATACCGCTTTTGCCAAGTTGCTGGTATACGGACGGCGCGACGATTTTTATCACCGGGAACAACTGACGCCGCATGGCGGCTATATCTGGCATCTTGAAGTGTGGAGCTGGCATCTGGCGGGCCGGGAATGGAAAATCGACCGTCGTTATCTCCTGCTCCGCCGCTTGCAGGCGGGCACGGAAACCGTACGACAATTGCGGCAATATCCGGTTCTGTCCGGAGTAAAGCCCGGTGCGACCATCAATTTAACGCGGGAGGACGCCGATCATGGCGGGAAATTTATCGGCAACCTTGAATGAATATCGTCGCCGCTGCGGTTATCGCCTGTTGATGCTGGCAGTGCTGCGCGGCGTGACGGTAAATCTGGTTCTGGTGGTGCTGGCCCTGCTGTTGGACAATCTGGCCGGACTGGCGAAATTCTGGCGGCTGCTATTGCTGCTGGGGTGGGGCGGTGGCAATCTGGCGGCCATGGTTGCAGTCGTTCGCCGGTGGCGTCGGGAACGCCGGAGCGACCGTGCCGCCGCCGTGGAACTGGAGCACCGCTGCGGCATTCGCGACAATGCATTGGTCAACGCGGTTTGTCTCCGTACCGATCCGGCGGTATCGCCGGCCTTGCGCCAGGCTTTTATTCGTCGGGCCGATGTTTATTGTCATAAAATCGTCTTGTCCCGATTTCGCTTCGACCGCCGTTGCCGTCGCAGAGCCATGGCGGCATTGGGGTTGATGTTGTTGTCGCTGCTCTATTTTCTGCCGTTTTGGCGTTATGCCGGAAATGCCTGGCAGCGCTATCTTCAGCCGTGGTCGACGACGGCGGCATTGAACTTTACCCGGTTTACCGTGGATCCCGGCGACGCGACCGTGGGCGAGGGCGGGGATCTGACCATCCGGGCCACGGCGGAACGCGGCGGCCGAAGTTTGCCGGAGCTGAAAATCCGGATCAAAGGCACCGGGGTTCCCATCCTCTGCAATTTGGTTGGAACGGATGGCCGCGGTGAATTTACGTTGCACCATCTCACGGCTCCCGTAACTTATGCCATCTGTGGCGGCCGTGATGTCAGCCGGGAGTTCACCGTAACGGTGAAGCCGCGGCCGCGGCCGGAACACGTGACGATCCGGGTGGTTCCGCCTGCTTATACCGCGCTGCGGCCCACGGAATATGATGCGAAAACCCGGACGATTGCCGCGCCGGCCGGATCGACGGTGACAGTAACCGTAACGCCGCCGCCGGGGGTGACGGCCGGACTGACCGCAGCCGCGGGGAAAGATGCCGTTCCCGTCACCGCTCCGCTGGTGCTGGAACGGGATGTTACCATGACGGCATGGCTGCGGGATGCCGCCGGGAATCGTTATGACCGGGTTTGGAGTGCGGCTTTCCGGGTGTTGCCGGATCGACCGCCGCAGGTGCGCTTCCTGAACCGTGACGCCAATCTGGCGGTACTTGCCGGTCGGACGGTGCCGCTTGGTTTCGCCGCCGATGACGATTTCGGTATTTCCCGGTTGCAACTGGTCGCGCTGGTTAACGGTCAGACCGTGGTGTTGAAAAAATTTCATTACGAGATGCCGGTTGCCGCTCAAATCCGGGAAGCCTACCGGTTGCAACTGGATCCGAGCCGGTTTCCGCCCGACAGCACGGTGGAACTACGGGTGATTGCTGCCGACAACCAGCCTTCGCCCCCACATGTCGTTACCTCCAATGCCATGACCATTCATGTCCTTGATCCGCTGGCCGCACTGCGTGAAAACGCCGGGCATGGCGACAACGCCGACAGGGTGTACCGGTTGCTGTTCCGGGCTCTCGACCGTCAGCAGTCTGCCCGCAACTGGCTGGCGGAGCGAATGAAGAACTTTCACCGGGGCGAAACGCAACGGGTGGTCAGGGAACAGCAAACCGTGGATAATTTGCTGCAGCAGGCGGCAACGGCGACCGGCGCGATGTCTTCCTCCGCTCCCACCGGAAAACGCCTGAATCATGCCCTTGTCACGCTGCGGCAACAGCAGACGGCGCCGTTGTTGGGCCGAAGTCGAACGTTGTCCTCCCTGGCGGATATGGCGGAGATGACGCGCGAACTGAACCATATTCTGCTG
>JAQUZV010000027.1 GCA_028691155.1 Victivallales bacterium | reverse complement strand
CCCTTCGGTGGAAAACGTAATTCCGGCCCGTTTGAATTCATTGGTCAACATCGGAATATCGAATTTGCAGATGTTGTATCCGCCCAGGTCACAGTCGGAAAAGTAGGCCGACAGGCAGGGCGCGATCTCGTTGAACGCGGGTTCCTCCGCCACGTCCCGATCGTAAATGCCGTGGACGGCGGACGATTCCTCGGGAATATGCATCCCGGGATTGAGGCGGCGGGTCTTGACCTCGCGGTGGCCGTCGGGAAATATTTTTACCGTCGAAAGCTCCACAATCCGATCCTGAAGCAGGTTGATTCCGGTTGTTTCCAGGTCGAAGAACAGCAGCGGACGGTCCAATTGCAATCTCATCGAAATATTACTCCATGTTTTTATCCTCAAATAGTAATATGCCGCATTAATGTGGTTTTGCTTCCCGTTATCGCCAAGTTTTTCGGAAAAAATTTCTGCTTTCACCTTTTTCCGGGTTGTTTTTTCCTGAATTCAAATCATATGTTACCATAATCAAAGCTTTATGTTTACAAGCAAGGGGTATCGACCATGACGCAACTGCATGCGGGAAGCAAAGCACCAGATTTCACGCTACTAAATCAGGACGGCAAATATGTTCGCCTGGCCGATTTTGTCGGCCGGAAAGTTTTGCTCTATTTTTATCCCAGAGCTATGACTTGGGGATGCACGGTTCAGGCCTGCGCCGTCAGAGATGCTTTCAGCCGCCTGCGCGAACTCAATGTCGCCGCGATTGGCATCAGTCCGGACGCCCCGGCCCGACTGCGGAAATTTGCCGACCGGGACGGACTGCCGTTCACCCTGTTGTCGGATGAGGAATACCAGACCTCGGAATCATACGGCGTCTGGACGCAAAAGAGCATGTTCGGCAAGAGTTTTTTGGGCATCGTCCGGTCGTCATTTCTGATCGATGAAGCCGGGATAATTGTCGCCTGCTGGTACAAGGTTCGCCCCAACGCCACCGTGGAGCTGGCGCTGGAAAAGATAGAAAAATAATATTTGCCGCCGCCACCCACCATCGCGTTTGGCCATATTCCGGTCAACAGAAGAATCGGCGGCGCGGGAACAACGGCAGGGCAAAAGTACCGGAACACCGCGTCGACAACGCGCCGCCGGACAGGGAAAAGGTTATGAAAATGCAGAAGCGTCCCGACTGGGACAATTATTTTATGGAAATCGCCCATGTGGCGGCACGGCGCAGCAACTGCTGCCGTCGCCAGGTCGCGGCGGTAATCGTCAAGGACCAGCGCATCATCTCCACCGGCTACAACGGCACACCGCGCGGTATCAAAAACTGCAATGAAGGCGGCTGCCCCCGTTGCAACTCCGATACGCCGTCCGGACAGGGCCTCACCGAATGTCTGTGCAGCCACGGAGAGGAAAATGCCATTGTCCAGGCCGCCTATCACGGCATTGCCGTCAAGGACGCCACCCTTTATACCACCTACAGTCCGTGCCTGCTCTGCGCCAAGATGATCATCAATTCCGGCATCCGGGAAGTGGTTTATCATCAACGTTACAGCATCGATTCCACCGCCCGGCAGTTGCTGCACGACGCGGGAGTAAAACTCCGGGCGCTGAATCAGGAACCCGATGAAGAAACCGCGGCGGCACCGGAAAAAGGCGCTCCAACCGAGAAAGAGAAAGCCGCGCCGACCGTGTCTTCCACCGATCCAGCCGCCAAAATCATGTCGCTGGAACAGGCCGTGATCTGGCGTCGGGAAATACATCGCCGCGGCCTCCGGCTGGTCGCCACCAACGGCTGTTTCGATCTCATGCATCGCGGTCATGCGCAATATCTGTATCAGGCCCGCTGCTGCGGTGACGCGATGGTGGTATTGCTCAACAGCGACAACTCGATCCGAACTTTGAAAGGTCCGAACCGTCCGATTATTGATGAATACAACCGCGCCTATATGCTGGCCGGTCTGGGTTGCGTCGATGCCGTGGTGATGTTCGACACCCTCCGCTGCACCGCGGAATTTCTGGCACTGCAACCGGATATTTATGTCAAAGGCGGCGATTACGATCTGGACAAGCTCAACCCGGAAGAACGCGCGGCGTTGCAGCAAGGCGGAGCCGAATTCCGGTTTATCCCGTTCGTGGACGGTTTTTCCACCACCGAACTGATTGCCCGTATCCGCCGCGACTGAACGCTCCCGACCTCTGCCAAGCGGGGTCGGCGGGAGAGAAGAAAAATGTCGGAGGCACTGATTCGTCGATTATGCCAAAGACGGCTGCGAGTTGGTCCCGGGGGCGAATGGCCGCAATCCCTGACTCTGCCGGCCGTCGGGAATATCACGACGTAAAGTAACATTCGGAATAGACGGTCTTGTCATTTTTTCCTTTAACGCGGGTTTTCCGGTATTTCCGGTGCCGCCATAAATTTATTTGCCGGGGAAATCAACCATGAAAACGATTATTTCCCGGTCGACATACCTGGAATCCGATCTTCAAGGCCATGTTCCCGAACCATCCGCCGGGTAACATCTATTTTGCCAGGATGACAAAAATCCACGCCAGCATTATGAACAACGAACCACCCCAGGTAAGAAACATCAACAGATATCACAGAATTTTGTCAGCATGCTGAATCGTTTACCACCCCGCAGCAGCAAACAACATCCGCCGCCGATATAAAAACAGGAGGCCGCCCCATATGCGATCTCTTATCTATTTGGGGTTGAATTTCACCTCCACCTCTACCGGCTTGCCAAATATTTCTTTCAGTTGGTGCCCGGTTATCGGCATGGGATAAAATTTATCGCTTTTATACTTGCCTATCTGTAAACTTTTCCCATAGCGTTCTTCACCCATAAAAAGGCTCCACCTGGCAAGTTGTTCTTTATAAAAGAGTAAACTAACTGTCCAATTCTCTGAAACATGGTTTTCATTAATGGAAACAAGAATTATGTCTTTCTCTCTATTCTGGACATCGCCACCGGCAAAACCTTGTTTATTGGCAATTCTGGCGGTATAAGGTAAATCTTTTATTTTCGACAGCAACACCGATTTGGTTAACCCCGGAGTTATATCCAGGCGCACTTTTTCATACAATAGGAGAGAAAACGGCGGGGACTTTATTGGGGGAAGAAAAATACCATCACCTTGACGAGGAATCCGTATTATACAAAATTTTGAATTGTCAAAATCATCTTCACCGTCACAAGGCGACACCTGGCCCAGATACGCCTCAAAGCCGTCATATTTATAAGTACAAAAACAACCGCTGACAATGGTGACCAAAAATATTCCCATTATCAGTAGTAATATACGCCGAAAAAAATTGCCGCTCATCATATTTTCCCCCGGTAATTTCATTGCAACAGACAGTTCTCTTCCCGCCGTTCCGACCACAACAGTCAAATAAACAAGGAAAGACCCCCCGGAGGAAGGAACCAGCCGACGCGGCCACGGTCTCCGGAGTGTGGTCTTCCTACGCGTCACGCCCATTGCAGTTCGACCGCGCAATCATGGCCAACAGTTCATTGGCATGGAATGGTTTGTCCAACATCCCCTGACAACCGGCATCGCTCATCTGGCGCATGGTGCAGTCGTCGGCATAGGCACTGAGCCCCAGGACTACCGGCGGCAACAAATCTTCCCGCCGCAGTTTTTGCAGCAGTTCCACCCCGCCGATTTTCGGCATGACGATGTCCGTCAATAAAATATCCACCTGCTGCGGCCGTTTGCTCGCTTTCAGCACCTGATATGCCTGTTCCCCGTCCGCCACGGCAATAACCTGATACCCGGCTCCGGACAGGACGAATTCCATTCCGGTGCGTAAACGATTTTCGTCCTCCGCCAATAAAATGCGTCCCTTTAACCCCATAACCCCTTCCCCCAAAATACTTGTCTGTTTTTGAGCGACAGTCCCGGATCGGGTCATTGCCGATCCTTCATATTTCCCGGAAGAAATAATATAGGCACCGCAAAAATCAAATGCAAGCATCTTTCCGGTTCGGATAAAGATATTTTGTCCCGAACCGGAAACATGAGTTCAACAACGAATCATGGTCGTTTTTTCACCGGTTCAATGCGGAGTCTTCACTCCGTCGCGCTGCAACGCCGTTTTACGTCCCAGCAGAATCATGGGACTGTTGTGACCCGGACACGATTCGCACAACACCGCAAAATCACCGGCGTCCCGGCGTTTCAAAAACCGACGCGGATAATCCTTGTCGGCAAAGATAATCAGGTAATCGTACGCGGCAATCCCCGTTCCGGCGTCCTTACCGCTATCTATCTCATACGGGCGATCGATATAGTAAATCACCTCCGCGTCATAATTCCAGATCATCGCCACCGTACGATCCGGCGGCACCAGCCGCCGCACTTCGGCACAAAACGGCTTGTTGGTATTGTAAACATCGAGAATCGGCTGGAGATACTGGAAAAACATAACAATCAGCAGCAACATCCCCGACAAAAACCACGCCAGGGCACGAAAGACATCCCCCCGGGCCAAAACCCGACCGATCAGGAACAAAAACATCAACACCAGTCCGGCCACCAGAACAGTAAACACCAGATGCCAGTTGACCAGATTGGAAACCTCCATCATGCTCTGACCGTCCCGAATACACAGATGCGGCACCTGGTTGCCGGTGGCTTTTTCGCCCAGGCGGTAAACCGCGCCGGATACAATCAACCCCAAGGCCGCTACCGCCACCCCGACCAGCACGCCCCAGCCGTAAATCCACCGGCGGGACAATTTGAGACGGGTCGCATTGAGTCGAACCAGATAACGGGCCAGCAATATCGCCAGCGCCGGATACAGCGGCAGAATATAGTCGCCCCGCTTGATTGCCGCCAATGAGAAAAAAACGAACACGGCGCCAATCCAGATCACCAGCAACCATGTTTCCGAACGCAGCGAACGCCACCGGCGCCGGTATTGCCACAACCCGAATGGAATCAGCAACGACCACGGCAACGCCCCGGCCAGAAGTTTGCCCAGATAGAAGTACAGCGGCGCCCGTTTGCCCTCCTTGAGATCCGCCCCCCCCAGAAATCGTTCCAGATTATGATACACGAAAAATTCCCAGGCGAACTGGCCGTGGGTCCGCATGTTTTCATAAACAAACCACGGCCCTCCCAGCAACACCATAATAATTATCCCGGAAATCGGCTTCAGCTCCCAGAACATCCGCCACCGCCGGAAGACCACGGCATAAATCACAATCGCCAGTGCCGGCAAAACCGCATTGACCGGACCTTTGACCATCATTCCGATCCCCGTCACCGCATAAAAGAGATAAAGCCAGGCGGTCGCCTTCCGGCGGCGAAAATAACCGTAATAAAGCAGAACCAGTTCCATCATGCAGAACGCCGCCAGAATAATGTCGATGCGAACGGTTCGCGTCAACGTCAGAAAAGTCGCCATCGTCGCCAGCAGATAACCGGACAGAAACGCCGTCGGGCGATCATAGATCCGCCCCGCCAGATGCACCGTCAGAATTACAATCAACAGCCCCGCCAACACCCCCGGCAACCGCAAGGCAAACTCATTCAAGCCCAATCCCGAAGCGGAGAGCGCATAAAGCCAATAGCTCAGGATCGGTTTTTCATTTTCCTGTCCGCCATGAAAATCCAGCACCATCCAGTTGCCGGAACGGATCATATTCCGTGTCAATACCGCCGCCCTTCCCTCCTGAGCGGAAAACAAACCGTCCGCACCCACATTGATAAAGAACGCCACGCCGACAAACAACAACAATAATATCCACTGACCGCGCGACGAACGCAGCCAGGCGCCCCAGCGATTGAAAGCCATTTTTCTCTCCACTCATTTTTTGCCCTGAAATCCCGCAACCCGAATCATGCCATATCGGCTCGAAATAATCGGGGAGATAATGTGCCCCGATTATAAAAAAATGCCAATAAAGAGCGAAGGAGAAAAGAGATAAAAGAAGAAAAAGATTACCACATTATGGGAATCACGGCACAAAATCACCGGGAGGCATACCGGTCCTCCGCAATTCTGACCCGGGACGGGAATTCTTCCCGCAAATGCCGATACGCCTCCCGCACCGGCCGCGGCACCTCCACATGGGCAATATAATTCCGGCCCTGCGGTCCATAACCGTCCGCATCATCCGTCAATCGTGGAATTTCCCCCAGCAGAAGCGACAGATAACGTTCCGGCTCCCACATCCCCGGAATCTCCTCGCGATAAGCGAGTTGTCCGCCCCTGACGACAACCTCCGCCCGATAAGCGGCAAAATTTACGATGGTCGCGCCGGGCAGAAACTTGCGGAACCCGGCATCCATGCGTCGCTGCATGGTCGCATCCTGAATAATAATGACATGACGGCAGGGACAATGATGCTGTTGCAGCACCGCCAGACAGTTAGTCACGTTATTGCCGCAATTGGTGGACTCGCATTCCAGATAGTCCGGCGTCAGACCGTGGCGCAGATTCAGATAGTCGGAGAAGAGCTCCGCTTCGGAACGCCCCGCAGTATCCATTTCCGGACAAACCTCCCGCATCTTTCCACGCAACGCGGCGGTAGTGTGGCCTTCGCCGCCGACAATCATGTATTTCCGGGCCAGACGTTGCGTCATGGCTGCCGCCGCCACTTCGCCGCCGGCCAGAATGCTGCCCCCAAACAGGATCAAAATATCGGCCTGCGCCCACGCATATCGCCGCCGTAAAGCGGCGGGAGTCGGAGCCTCGATATCCCGGACGCCGCAAAAGGCTCCGAGAATATTGAGATCGGCGGCAATCTGTTGTTGCGTCATCATCATGGTCAAAACCACGGCAATTGCGGCGCGGCGACGGCCTTAAGGTCGCGCCGCTGCAACCACAGGTCAGAAATTATGACAGACCAGTCCGTCCCGAAGCTTCGGTTCGAACCAGGTCGACTTCGGTGGCATGATCGCCCCGGCGTCGGCAATATCGATCATCTGTTCCACCGTGGTCGGGAACATGGAAAAGGCCACCTGGTATTTGCCGGAATCGACCAGCTTTTCCAACTCCGCCGTACCGCGAATCCCGCCGACGAAACTGATGCGCTTGCTGGTACGCGGATCGTCGATGCCGAGCAGCGGCCCCAACAGATTGTCCTGAAGGATGCTGACGTCGAGCCGTTCGATGACGCCCAGCGATTTGAAGTCGAATTTCGGTTCCAACGTATACCATTGCCGGTCCAGATACATCGACACCTGACCGTACTGCACCGGCTCTTTCACCCCGGACGGTGTCACCGTGAATTTTTCCGCCACGCGCCGGAAAAATTCCTCCTTGTCCATCCCGTTGAGATCCCGCACCACGCGGTTGTACGACATAATCCGCAGTTGCGACGCCGGAAAAATCACGCTCAGGAAAAAGTTGTAATCCTCCTGCCCGGTATGATGCGGATTTTCTTCCCGCATCCGGACCGCGGCACGAGTGGCCGCGGCGGCGCGATGATGGCCGTCGGCAATATAGAGATAAGGAATGGCGGCAAAGCAATCCGACAGGGCCCGGCTTTCGTCCTCGGGCACCCGCCACAATTTATGGACGATACCATCCGGCGCGGTAAAAGCGAACCACGGCGTTCCGGCGGTAATCCGCGTCACCCGCGCATCGATACCGGCGTCATCCCGGTAGGTCAGGAAAACCGGACCGGTATGGGAACGCAACGTCAGCACATGGCGAGTCCGGTCGTCTTCCTTGTCCTGACGGGTCTTTTCGTGTTTCCGGATCACATTGCGCTGATAGTCCGCCGCCGAGGCCGCGCCCAGAATGCCGATCTGAACATGATCGCCCATCTGCAACGAATAGACATAGAGGTGCAGGCCCGGATCGACCTGCAACGGCGCCTGCTCGCACAACCGTCGGAAATTGGCGGCGGCACGGGCATAAACCCGGTCGTCATAAAGATCGACCCCCGGTTCCATTTCGATTTCCGGACGCGAAACCCGCAAAAAACTCAGCGGGTTGCCGGCGGCCAGTGCCGCCGCTTCTTCGGAATCGACCACATCGTAGGGTACGGCGGCCACTTGCGCCGCCTGTTCCGGCAAGGGAAGCAAACCATGAAAAGGCAATACTACGGCCATGCGATTTCTCCTTCAAAATTTATCTTATTTATCCTGTTTGCAGCACTTTATCCGACCGGCTCCGGACCGGGAACAACGCGGTTTATCCGCCACCACCCCCGCTCCGGCAGTTACACGACATCCGGCCGGTCAAAGAAAAGAATTATGGCAACGCTCGGTGCCGACCGTGGTTTCCGGACCGTGACCGGGAAGCAGAACCAAATCATCGGGCAACGTCATGATCTGTTCCCGAATCGAGGTCAGCAGCGTCTCCAGATTACCCCCGGGGAAATCGGTGCGGCCGATCGAGTTGGACATAATCGTATCGCCGGTAAACAAAACGGGAAATTCCCGGAAATAGTAGCAGACCCCGCCGGGCGTGTGCCCCGGCGTGGCAATAACATCGTAGTCGGGAGATTGCAGGTCCGTGGTCGGTTGCGGCAGACCGGGCACCGCCGACAAATAGGGCAACAGATTGTTTTCCGGACTCAAGTAGAGGTCCCGATCGTCTTTATGCACCCGAACCGCCTTGATGTCGAAGTCCAGCATCAATTCCGGAATGGCGCCGATGTGGTCGACATGACCGTGCGTCAGCAGGATTTCCAGTTCCGTGAACTCGAACTTCCGCACTTCGTCGGCAATCCGCCCCGCGTCGGCACCGGGATCGATGATATATAGCTTGCCGCTGCCGGCGGCCGACACCAGAAAACAGTTGACATCCAACATGCCGACCGTAATTTTTCTGAACATCTGATTTTTCATTTAAGGAATGTCCTTCCCAAATTATCTTTTATTTCAATCGGATCCTGGGATCGACCCACGCATAAGTAATGTCTGCCAGCAGATTGACGGAAACAAACAGCAACGCACTGATAATAACCAGCGCTTTAATCATCTGCAGATCAGAATTGTTCAGCGCATTGATCCCGGCATATCCCAGCCCGGGAATACCAAAAAAGGTCTCCAGCAACAAACTGCCGGTAAACAAAAACGGCAGAATGGCACCGGCCCGGGTGATGATCGGAATGGCGGCATTACGCAATAAATGCCGACCGTAAATTCTTAACGATCCGCACCCTTTGGCCCGGGCTGTACGAAGATACTCCCGGTTTAATTCATTTACAAATACGGTTCGATAAAATCTTACCCCGCCGCCCAATCCGCTGACAATCCCGATAATAATCGGCAGCGCCAGATGCCGCCAGCCGCCCCAGCCCCAGACCGGAAAAAAATTGTAATAATAGCCCAGATACCACTGCCCGAAAATAATAAAAACCAGATAGCTGACACTCATGCCGATCACCGAAAGCAACACCAGCGTTTTGTCGATCCAGGTGCCCTTGAACGCCGTGGCCAGCAACGCCAGAACAATGCCCAGCAGCAATTCGCCGAAGAAAATCGGCAACATCAGCAGCAACGACGGCCCCACCCCACGGCGAATAACCTGAATCACCGGTTCCCGCGTACTGAGCGTCCGACCGAAATTGAAAAAACTCACATATGGCGGCCGACGCTGAAAACACACCAATTCCCCCATCGCATCGAAAAACTGGGAATCCCACGGCGACTTTTGCGCCTTGAAGAACATCACGGAAAACAACCGGCACCCCGCCCCGGCGCCCAGCTCCAGTTCATCCGTCCCGGGCGACAAAGGCAGATCAAGGGTACGCGGCGTTTCCGCCCGTTGCCGTCCCGCCGGCGTCACCAGCTCGCCCTGCCAACAAACCCGCGCCCGTTCCGCCGGACCATGCAGCGAAAAATTACGGTGAAATCGAATCGCCATTCCGGGTTCGAGGATTGCCGCGCCATCCCGGATAACCGCCGCCGGCGGCAGTTCCACCCCCGGCAGGAGATGATTGCTCCGGAAGGAAACGGCGGTAAAAGCTTCGGTACGCCGCCAATGGCCCCAGAACAACGGTTTGTCGGTCCCGAGCTCCTGACGCAGACTCTCCACCATGTCCGGGGTGGGATTCTTGCCGAGCAACGCGGCGGAAGGGTCCCCGGCGGCCACCCGGAAGAGCAGAAAGGTAATCACCATCACTCCGACCACAATCAACAGCGAATAGGCCAGACGCCGGAGAATGAACGTCAACATACCGTCCCCTCCGGTGAAAAATGAACCTGACTCCGGTCATCGGGAGCAGAAAAATAATGCCGTTCGCCGTTTTTTCGCATTTCCATTGTTTACAGAATAACTTTTATCTTCTATATTGTGCCGGGTATCGGATCAATATAGCATGTTCAACCCGAAAATTCTTATATGAAACTACGTGAAATCATAAAATATAACGGCGCGGTTCTGCTGACGGGAATGTTCTTTTCCTTCGTTACAGCCACCGGGTGCGGCAGTCTTCTGGCGGGCCCCCGGCCCTCGTTCGGGCTCTTTCTGGCCGTACTGGCGTTAATGCTGCTCGGCGGCGGCGGCGGACTGTTCGCCGCCGGAAAATATCGTCCCCGGGCCTCGACGCGGCAGCCGGACAATTTTCTTTTGACCCTGCCGGTTACCGGTCTGCCGGTCATGTTTATGGCCACGGATCCCTCCGGAGTTCTGCCCCTGTTGTCCGCTCCGATCTGGGGCGTCAGTGTCGGAATCTGGCTGGGAATGCTGTTGCGCTGCAACCCCGATCCGCGCACCGGAGGTTACCCCTCGCTGGCGCTGGGCGGCTGCTGCGGCGGCGGACTGGCCATCATGGTCATGGGAGGCATCATCGCCCGCGATGAGATCTTTGCCGTTCTGACACTGGCCGTGGTATTGGTCCCGGTCATCGGAGTTTCCGCCCGGTCGCCTTCACGGCGCCGGCGGGCCGTTGCATTGATATGGGGCAGCGCCGTCGGGCTGACGGTCCTCATCGCCGCGTTCAAATGGCACCAGACGTCGCAACCGCTTCCGGCGGCGAAAGTGACGGTATCGAAAACCCCGCGACTCGATGCGCTGAATAACATCGACACCACCTCGCTGCTGCCGATCATCCTGCAAAACAATTCCCCGCGGTTGCGGATTCTGGTTTCCGAACCGCCGTCCTCCGATCTGGGGGCCAAGCTGGCGCGGCTGCCTTTGGTGGCCCAGGCCATCCGCGCCCCCAGCAGTACGCTTTACCGTTTCAACCACCTGCCGGAGGAATACAGTCGACTGCGCCGCAAACTCACCGACCTCGGGTTCGACCGTTATTGCCGGGATACGACCGGAGTCCAACCCGGTTTCGATATGATTTTTGTCATTACCGAAAACCCGCTGTCGGAAGCGGACAACCGCTTCCAGACCAGAGAATTTTATCAGTTGGCGGCAGACTTTCTCGCCCCGGGCGGCGTCGTGGTAACTGCCGTCGCCACCTTGGATCAGGCCGCCGTAATTGTGGGCACACTGCAGAAAATCTTCCCGTACCAACTGCTGTTTCCGGGACGCAATGCCGAGGAGATTTTTGTGGTTGCCTCCGCCGCACCATTGTCGGACGACTACAACGAGCTGGATCGCCGGGCCTGCCGGCGTTTCGAACCGTTGGGATTCTGTCGCGGCATGTTGGCCATGCTGCAGTCGCCGGCGTCCTTTGCCGCCCTGCAGGAAAAATTCCGCCGCCTTCCCACGGATCGAGTAAACAGCGATCTCTACCCATTTTACCTGGCCCGCTTCACCTCCATCCGGTGGCCCGTCCACCTGCGACAAATTCTACCCTGGCTGGCCTGCGGCATTTATCTGCTGTTGCGCTTCCTGTTGAGCCGCAAACAGGAACGACGCGTCGCCTTCAATTCGTTTGAAA
This sequence comes from Victivallales bacterium, assembly GCA_028691155.1. Taxonomy (GTDB): domain Bacteria; phylum Verrucomicrobiota; class Lentisphaeria; order Victivallales; family SZUA-371; genus SZUA-371. The sequence goes on along the minus strand of JAQUZV010000027.1, from coordinate 2,579 downwards.
ACGGTTTTTACTGCGGCGGCATCATTCTGATCGCGATGTTTGTGGAGCAGGCCATCAACGGACAACTCTATTTGTATCTGGGGGGCATCGGCGCGATCTTTCTCATCGGGACCGTCTGCGGTCTTTCGTTCCATCCGGAACGCTGGCTTACCAGGCAACTGTTGCTGCTGGCGTCATTGCTGCTGCCGTTTTCGCTGTTATGGTACAACCATATCATTTACCAGGAGTTTTCCCTGCCGGTGCTGTGGGCCGACATGTTTCTGACCGGCTGGTTCGGCGGCGCCGCCGTCACCATCGCCGCCGCCGGCATGGGTCGGAACAATTACCGTGATTATCTGTTCTGGCTGGTTTCCGGATTGCCGGCTGGACTGGCGGTCTGCTGGCTGGCGCTGGCGTGCGGACAAAACCTGACCGGCGCCGTCCTGCTGCTGGCGGCGTCCCGCCTCCCGCTGTTGTTCCAACCGGCCAATATCCGTCCGATTCCCGCCAATGACACCTTGCTTTAACGGTAAATCATGATATGGTATTTCTTTCAGCGTCCGGAACGCGGGAACCGCGCGACCAGGGAGTTAACCGCAGATACGCCCCGTGCGTATCGCGACAGACAGGGAAGAAGATTGCCGATGAAAATTTTTCCACTCGCAGTTTGCTGCTTGCTGATGATGGAATTTCCGGTTTATGCCCGGTCGGATTCCGGCGGCGGAACGCCGTCGGTCCAGGCGGGAAAAACCGCGAAAAAGACCGCCGACATCCCCAAAACCTCGCCCGCAACCGTACCGAATCTGCCGACGCGGGATAACAACAATCTCCGCGTCGATTCGATTCTGGCCGCGGTCAACGGCGCCCCGATCAGTCTGCTGGATGTGGTCGATGAAAGTACTGCGGAAGAAACCAGGATGCGAATGCTGTTCTCCGGTCGGGAACTGAAAGACAAGGTCCGGGAATTGCGCCGAAAGGTACTGGAAAACATTATCGACCGCAAACTGATTGTCGAAGACTACCGCAGCGATCCGTTCGACATTCCCCGGGAATACCTGGACCGGATGCTGGATGAAATGTCGTCCGGCTTCACTTCCGGTTCCCGGCAGTCGTTGCAGCACAAGGTGGAAGAGTCCGGAATCACCCTCGCCGATCTGGAAGAAAAGGCGCAGGAACGTATTATCGTCGAATTCATGATCGGCAATCTCTTCTTTAAAAGCATTGACATCACGCCGCGGGAGGTGTTTCTATATTACCGGAATCATCGCGCCGAATTCATGATCGCTCCGACGATCAGGCTGGAAATAATTTTTCTGGCCGCCGACCATCCGGACCGTAAACGACTGGCTCAGGAGATAAAATCCGATTTGAGCAGCGGCAATGCCAAAATCTTTCATTCCATGGTAAAACTTTATTCCGACGCCCCCAATGCCCAAAGCGGCGGCGATCTCGGCTGGATCAACCGGGATAAGCTCCGCCCGGAATTTGCCGCCGCCATCAAAAATGCCGCCCCGGGTACTATTCGCGGTCCGGTAAGCACATCGGAAGGAGACTATTTCATCCGGGTGGCGGAGGTAAGGAAGGGCGGCGAGCAGTCTTTCGATCAGGCCCGTGACCGCATTGAAAAACAATTGCGTGGCGCCCAACGGCGTGAAGCCTATCGCCAATATATCGAACGTCTGCGCCGGAAAGCGATCATCCGCACTTTCATCAAAGAATAATTCCGGCCCAAAGATGGACGGGAAATAATGGTTCGGTCGGCGTTGCCGCCGTTTTTATCGAGATAAACAGCGGCCTTGAGTTGCAAAATCCGCCCGAAGCGGTAATTTTTCCGCAACAGCAATTTTTTTTACGTTAACGGATAACTCTTATGGATGCATTGAAAATTTACGCGATCAGTTTACTGGTCTTTGCTATGGCAACGGGAGTTGCCGTCTGGTGGATCGCCGGAATCACGCCGGAAAACCTGAAACAGCGGGAACAATTGCCCCGCAAGGTATTTGCCGGCATGGTCCTGGCCGCAATCGACCTCCTGTGGTGTATTCCGCACACCAAACCGCTGTTGCCGGAATGGCTGCACGTCTATCTGCTGCCGACCGCCGTGGTTCTGGCCGTGGTGGCGTTCCTGTATCTGGATTATCTGTTTTCCCGCGCCATCGGCGGATTTTTCATCCTGCTGGCCTACTATTTCCTGCATGAATCCTTTACCTTTCATTCTCCGGCGGCGCCGTTTTTTTCCCTGTTCTGTTTTGCGCTGGGAATCGTCGGGATTTTCTTCTCCGGCAAACCGTATCTGATGCGCGATGCCATCCGCCTGGCCGCCCGTTCCCGGTACTATAAATATATGCTGGCGGCGTTGACCGCGGGCTTCGGCCTGTTCAGTTTGCTGCTGGGGATTCTGCATCTGACCGGACGGGCAGGATAAATGACGTCATTCCCGTCGGAAGAAGTGGTGCGGTTTCTGCAGCAATGCCGACCGGCCGACCCGGAACGCTTTACGGCGCGATGCGCCGAATTGTTCCGCCATCTGGAAGCATACAACCGCCACACCAATCTGACCCGCATTACCGGCGCGGCGGAGTTCTGGAGCAAACATGTGG
>JAQUZV010000307.1 GCA_028691155.1 Victivallales bacterium | reverse complement strand
GGCGAGCGAAAATTGGGTTGCGATGGGAAACTTTATCGTTTTTATGCGATTACCAAAGTGTGAGGACGAACGTCGCAATAGTCTTTACCGCACCCGGATGAACAAAAGTATGGCACGAAGTTGGTGCTCGGGCTGGAAAAAGAATGGTGGCAAGGACCAGAATCGAACTGGTGACACAAGGATTTTCAGTCCTCTGCTCTACCGACTGAGCTACCCCGCCACTTTTCAGGGCAAGAAAGAAAAGAATGGTGGCAAGGACCAGAATCGAACTGGTGACACAAGGATTTTCAGTCCTCTGCTCTACCGACTGAGCTACCCCGCCACAACGGAAAACATTATCGTCTTACCGATTAATGAGCCGTTAATAAACCTTAAAAACGGGAATATTCAAGCACAAATTCGGTTTTTTTTGAAAAAAATGCCGGTTCTTAGCTTCGTGCGCCGTACCTGAAACGACAATCAATCGCGGGTTACAAAACTATTTGCTCCGGTGGTCGCAGTTGATTAAGTGTTTGCCGGAGTGTGAGTTGTATCCGTAACCATGCCGGCGGTTGTCCGGGTGGCGTCGGTTTCCAGTGAGCGGATGGCCGGAAATGCTCGAACTAACCGGCATTCCATTGCCGTCTTCGGTTTGACAATGTCGCCGGGGGCGTTTATAGTACTTTTTCACCCGCGCATTGATAAAATTATAGTAATTTGGAGATGATCGCCTGCCACAGAATCGAGAAATGAATCTTTTTAGTTCGGGTGGTCCGGGGCGTCGCAACCGTCACGACCGCCGCCAATGTCGTTACCAAACCGTTGTCTTTATTCCCAACCCCATTCCGATGAAGAGTTAAATCACGAGAGAGTCACAGAAAAGGATACTGCCACCATGAGAAATTTATTGGTTGCCGCCATCTGTCTGGTCACCTTGCCGGGCATCTGGATCCCGAACGCGACGGCGGCGGAACTGTCCGCGTCGCAAAAAGAACTGGCGGCACGACCGCTGGCCGATTTTCGCACCATGATTACCCCGCCGGAAATTCCCCGCGCTTTCGACGTCCACCGTTCCGGGTGCCCGGTGTGCGGCGAAGCCATCAAAAAGCATGGCCGCTATGCCTGGATTATCGATGAGAAAAAACCGTTTCAGGTGAAATGTCCGGAGTGCGGCAGCGTGTTTCCGGATAACGACTATGCCGCCTATTTCCGTGGCGGCGGCAAAGACAAATCGTTGCTGAAAGGCAAATACGCCGACGATGGCTGGGGCTGGAAGAAGCCCGGCGTCGACGGTAAATTCTGGTTTGTGGCCTATTATAACCACTGGATGTTCGGACGGCATATCATTCAGTTGATCGATATGTCTCAGGGCTATGCCGCCACCGGAGACCGGGCGTTGGCCCGCCGTGGTCTGCTGATGCTCGACACCATTGCCAACCGTTATCGCGATTATGATTACAACCAGCAGTCGCGCTATGCCAAGGAGGTCAATTCCAGTTATAACGGGCGCATTTGGAATACCATCTGGGAAACGATCCGGGTCCAGGACATGCTCAACTGCTATAACCGGTTGCTGCCGTTTTTCGATCAGCCCGATCCGGAACTGGAAGCTGCATCCGGTAAGACGTTGGCGGAAATCCGTAAAAATATCAATGAAAATCTGTTCCGGGTGGCGGCCAACGACATCGTCACCGAAAACAACAAAATCGGCGGCAACTACGGTGGTCATCAGGCATTGTTGCTCGGCATTGCCGCATTGCTGAAGAACGAACCCGGCCAACCCAGTTCGCAGCGGATGGTCGATTACCTGACCCATTTGGGACCGTATAATCATCATACCCGGGTGGCGATCAATTACGCCATTTTCGACAACGTGTTCGGTGACGGCGCGCCGATGGAATCGCCCGGTTACAATGCCGGTTGGCTCGACGCTTTTGCCCGGATTTTTGCCGCCACCAAGAATTACGGCATCGATTATTCCCAACATTATCCGACCACCAAACGGTTATTTACCTATCCGGGTAAATTGTTGTTGGCCGGCAAATTCATTCCCTCTTCCGGCGACACCGGCAATATCGGGGAAATTCTCCCGACGCTGGTAGGCGATCTGAATACGGTACGTTACTCTTTTGCCACCAATCCCAATCCGACCTCGGCGGCGATATTGCTTTATCTGGTCGATCGGAAGAATTGGCGCGACCAGGTGCCGGCGGCGGAACTGGCGGCGGCGGAAAAGCTCGCCGATCCGTTGTTCGGCTATCGCAGCAATCTGCTGGCGGCTTACGGCAAGGCCTCGCTGCAGAACGAAGATCCGAAACATCCGGCGGCGTTGGAATTCGCGTTTGCCAATTATCCCAATCATCGCCATCGCGACGGCCTGCACTTCGAACTCTTTGCCGCCAATGCGCCATTGATGCCGGATTTCGGTTATCCGGACAGCGCTTCCGACGATGATCCCACTTATCAGCCTTACTATAGCGGTACCGTGATTCACAATACCGTGATGGTCGACGAACGTTCCCAGGAAACCCCGCAGGTGGTGGGTCGACTGCTGGCTTACGATCCGACGCAGAAAATCAAATATGTGGCCGCGGATGCTTTAGGTGCCTATCCGGGCCGGGTCGCCAAATACGGCCGGTCGTTGTTGTGGTATCAAGCGGCGCCGGGCAAGACGATCACTCTCGACGTGTTCCGGGTGGTCGGCGGCAAGCGCCACGACTATATTATTCATGGCGCCGGTAAGGAAGTGGTCACCAATGTGAAGTTGACGCCGCAGGACGGCGGCACGTTGGCCGGCAAGGATGTTCCTTACGGCTATTTCTACGATGATGCGAAGTATCGCGGCAAGACCGGCACGGTTAAGAATTACTGGGGCTATCGCGGTTCCGCCTATCAGTTCCTGACCGGGGTCAGAAAAGGAAAACTTCAGGATGACAGCCGGTTGACGTTCCCGGTTACGACCAAGAGCCGGTTTATCCATGGCGATCCGGGCGCGTTCCTGAATGTATATCCGGTGGGCGCCGGCGATGAATTGCTGCTCGCTCAGGGAGAACCGCCGCAGACGCAGAAAAGCGGCATCGATCAGATCGCGTTCATGATCCGGCGGCGCGATGCCGACAAG
>JAQUZV010000306.1 GCA_028691155.1 Victivallales bacterium | reverse complement strand
GCCAGTTGGGTCTGCGACGCCCATCCGGTATGATTGACCGGAATGTCGATGAAAATCCGGGCGCCGCGGGCATGAACGGCGTCCACCAATTCCTGAAATTGTTCCATCGGCGTCGCTCTGGTATCGAATTCGGCATAGGCCGGATCGACGGAAAAGAAATCGGTGGCGGCAAACGGACTGCCGAAACGCCCCATTCTGGCATAGGTGGTCGGCACCGGATGGATCGGCAGCATCTGAATGATGCGGCACCGCAGTTTGCCGATAATGAAGTCCAATTCACGGATGACATCGCGAAACGTCCCGGACGGGGGAATCACCGCATATCCGGCCCGGTCCAGACGCGCCATGCTCTCCGGCGGCGCCGTCTCCTGCCCTCCTGCTTTGCCCGGACCGAACTGTCGGGTGAACAAGGTATAGATAATATTGGCACACACCGTGGCGGCCGGTTCCACTTTGATGTAGGTATTCTCCTTGCCGTCGACCCAGAGATTACGGCCTCCATCCTCGGGCTGGAACCAGGCTTTGGCTTCGAAATTACCTACTTCAACCAACGGCAGAAACAAACGGAAACGCCCTTCCCCGTCCGGCCGCATCGGCAGATCGTGCCAATCGGTTTCGAGGACCGGGGCATGGCGTTCGGTATGAGCCACAATCTCCTGCCGCCTGACGGCGCCGTGCCCGAGGTTCGTTCGCAAAAAAGCCCGCCCCGCTCTTGGTTCCGTCATTTCCAAAGTAACTTCCAGACAATCACCGCGCATGCGGATCAACCGTTCCCCTGGCAAAGGAATCTGTCTCATAATGCTCCCATCGTTATCCTATAATTCAACCGTCATCGCCTCCGCCCGGCGATGCCGGACGGATACTCCGGATCAGCGCCAGGTATTATTCTTTTTTCTTCATCTTATCCCATTCCGCCGCGGCGAGTTTGCGGATTTCCTCGATGTTCACCGTCGGTTTGGGCAGGGCCATTTTCATATCCTGCATGGTTTCCACCAGAATCTGCGACACGGCCAGGTTACGGAACCATTTATGATTGGAGGGAATCACATACCAGGGCGCATCCGCGGTGGAACAGCGTGACAACGCGTCTTCGAAGGCCGCCATATAATCGTCCCAGTACTGGCGTTCCTGATAGTCACCGGCGCTGATTTTCCAGTGTTTGTCCTTTTCGTCCAGACGTTTTTCAAAACGTTTCAACTGCTCTTCCTTGCTGATGTGAAGGAAAAATTTAACCACCCTGGTGCGGCGAGCCGTCAGCATCTTTTCGAAATCGTTGATAAACTCATAGCGGCGCGACCATACCGACTGAGGCACCAGATCATGAACGCGAACCACCAGCACATCCTCGTAATGCGACCGGTTGAAAATCACCACTTCGCCGTTGCGCGGCGCCACCCGGTGAATACGCCAGAGGAAATCATGCTCCAATTCATCGGCGCTGGGGGCCTTGAACCCCTGCACCCGGCATCCCTGCGGATTCATCGGCGACAGCACATGGGCAATCGTACCGTCCTTGCCGCCGGCGTCCATGGCCTGAAGAATAATCAGCAGCGACTGCCGGTTTTCCGCATAGAGCTTATACTGCAAATCCGCCAGCAGCTGCGCGTTCGCAGACGTTTTTTCGGCTCCGTCCTGCTTGTTGGAAACATCATCGGTAAAATCGGGATCGATTTTATCCAGCCGGATTTTCTCCCCTGGTTTGACCACAAACATTTTTCGGTAGTTCATGTTTCCCCGTCCTTTTGCGGCACCGTTGCTGCATCGTTTTTTGGTTTCAAACCGTATCTCCACCCATTAATTAAGATTATATGCCAAATTTCTCAAATATGCAAATCGGCAAATCCAACTCCCGTCAAAATCACACCGTCATTTAACCGCGGCCGCCGCCAGCGCCTCCTGCAGAATCGGACGGATTACGGTTGCCATCCGGTAAAAGCCCAGATCGTTGGGATGGATGCGGTCCACGGTACAACTGTCGCGGTCGGGTCCGGCAAACAACGTGCTGCCGTCAATATACCAGACCTTGCGGTCGCCGCCCCCCACCGCCCGGTCATAAGTGCGACGGATAATTTCCCGTCGCCGCACCGCGTCGGGGGTAAACGCCGAATCGCAGCGGGAAATCATAATCACCGGCAAGTCCGGCCGCCGTTCCCGGATAATCCGGAAAAACGGTTCGTGCGTCTGCTCCAGTTCCTCCGGCGTCTGGGCGTTGTGGTCGTAGTCCAGGACGAAAACACTCATCGGCAACGTCGCAATCGCCGCCGCCAGCACCGCCTCGCCCCTGCCGCAGCCGCTGAACCCTAAATTGACCTGATTGACGTCAAACCAACGACACAACAAATTGGTGAAGGAATTGCCGGTCCGGGAAGCGCATCCGCCCTGGGTAATCGACGAGCCGTAAAACACCACCGGCTCCGGCCGGAAAAACGGCGACGGCGGCGCCACCGTACTGCCGGGAGTCACCCCGATGCGCACCCGGCGCACGCCGCCGTACAGCGGCAGATATACCGTCCATTCCCGCATCACGCCCGGCTCCAGGCCTTCGGCCGCCATGAACGTCAGCCGCTCCCGGCCCTGATCCGGCATGGCCGAATTGTAATAGGCTTTATCAACGCCGCTGCCGAGATAGAAATCAAAACCGGCACTGCCGTTGCGCGGCATATGGCTCATATCGGACGGCAGATACAACTCCGCATCGATGGCCATGGCCACGGCGTCGGTCCGAAACCGAATCATGCCGCCGCTGGTATGAAACGTCAAGGTCCCCACCCCGGGTTCGAGCCGGGGCAACAACGCCTCCGGCAGACGAAACAGCGGACCGTTGCCGTCATACCAGGGAAAACCACTCAATACCGCCGGAGCCGCCATGGCGTCGAAAAACGCCAACGTCCGATCCCCGATCCCCGCCGCGCTGAAATTCCGATCGATTTCCGTCAATTTCATTTATACACCTGCCGCAGTTTATTATCCGTTTCCGATTCCACCTTAACCTAATCGGCGGCGGTCGTGATTTCAAGTCGACAACTCTCGCCGTCGCCGCCGGATAATTTTTTTATAAAAAAGAATAAAAAAATGATTTGAGCTCTTGCCGTCGCTTCGGTTCGGGTTTATA
>JAQUZV010000305.1 GCA_028691155.1 Victivallales bacterium | reverse complement strand
CCTGGTTCGAACAGCAGGACAAGCTGATCGATGCCCACCGGCTCTTTCAGCGGGTCAAATACGATCTGGAAATGCTGCACGAAATCGGCTATTGCCAGGGGGTGGAAAATTATTCACTCTACCTGTCCGGCCGCCAACCCGGCTCGCGCCCCTATTGTCTGATGGACTTCTTCCCCGCGGATTTTCTGACCGTCATCGACGAATCCCACGTGACCCTGCCGCAGTTGAACGCCATGTACAAGGCCGACCGCAGCCGCAAACAGACCCTGGTCGATCACGGCTTCCGGCTGCCCTCGGCGCTGGACAACCGCCCCCTCACCTACGAAGAGTTCAGCCGCCTTGCCGGCGACACCGTTTACGTCTCGGCCACACCGGGTAGTTACGAACTGGAACACTCCGGCCCGCCGGTCGAACTGATCATCCGTCCCACCGGACTGCTCGATCCGCAGATCATGATCCGCCCTCTGGCCGGACAGGTGGACGACGTCATCGCCGAAGTACGCGCCTCCGCGGCCAAGGGCGAACGCGTCATCATCACCACATTGACCAAGAAAAATTCCGAGCGGCTGGCGGACTATTTTCAGGAACTTGATCTCCGTGCCAAATACCTGCATTCCGAACTCGACGCGCTGGAGCGGGTCCGCATCCTCTCGGAACTGCGCCGCGGCGAATTCGACTGTCTGATCGGCATCAACCTGCTGCGGGAAGGCATCGATATGCCGGAGGTGGGACTGATTGCCATTCTCGACGCCGACAAGGAGGGATTTCTGCGCTCGGAACGGTCGCTGATCCAGATTGCCGGCCGCGCCGCCCGCAATGCCGACGGCCGCGTCATTCTTTACGCCGACCAGATTACCGACAGCATCAAAAAACTGCTCGACGTCACCGCGTCGCGCCGCCGCCGGCAGTCGGACTACAACCAGGCGCACGGCATCATCCCGCAGACCATCCGCAAGAAAGAGCTCCCGACCATTACCGACGTCATCAATCCGGAACCACATACCCCGGGACAAAATACGACCGCTCGCACCGCCGGCCGCCGCCGGGAAACGGAATATGCCGTAGCCGAAGAACCGGCCGCCTACCATGCCGCCGCGCCCCGACACGAAATCGAGGATTTGGTCCGCGAACTGGAAGAGGAAATGTTTGCCGCCGCCGAAGCGCTGGAATTCGAGCGCGCCGCCGAACTGCGCGACCGCATCAAAAAACTTACCGCCGATCTCGACTTCCCCGCTTGACTCCAGCCCCGGCCGACAACCGGAAAGATCGCCCTTATTCGGCGGCGGTTTTTTCCGCCGACGCAACCGGATTGCCGGCCCTATCGACCGCCGATACGGCAACGGTCAAGGTGACCTTAGATTCCCGGTCGGGAAAACCGGCCAGTTCGAAAGTATGCGGGAACTGTGACAGCGGCAGACGGAACCAGCTTTCGTAAGTCAGAAATACCTCTTTCTTCTTCGCCACCCGCCGGGACAACAGTCCACTCACCTGCAGGACGCCGTGCTCATCCGGTCGGACCATCGCGAGAAACGTCAACCCTAACGGCAAGGTCTTCTTCAGGTCGCCGCAACGTATCTTTTCCCCCATAAACACCTCGCCTTCCATTCCCGGCGACAGCAAAAGACGCGGAGCCGCCAGCACCATTTCCGCCGACTGACCGGAGATGGGATGGGTGGTCAATGTCGCCGACACCACGTAAAAGATTTTGGGGGCCGTCGCCGTCTTTGCGACCGCCGCCGTCGAAGTTGCCGTCGCAACCGATGTCGTTGCCATGATCACCGCCGCCAACATTGCCGTCATCAATCCGCTCCCACATTGCCGCATTTTCTTTATCTCCCCATATTAAGTGTTGCTCCGACCGACTTCCCCGAAAACAGATATATTCCCGGAGTATGAAACAAAGCCGGCTGAAATTAAATCGGCAGATCACTATAAACCTCCGGCGCCGCCGCAACAAATGCTATCAGCCGATATTTCCGGGATTTTTCATAAAAAAAGCGGCATTTATCTTGAAGATAATGGAATAAATGCTATTTTATTAGCTCTTTTATTCAGCTCGGAACGCCGGAAGCGTTACCGTAAACCAGGCTGATTAAAATCAAACCCCAAGGCAGACTGCCGGAAAATATAAACAAAGAGTCCGGAGAGAGTCGCCGCAACGAAGGAAAGAGGAAAAATGGCCAAGATTACGATCAAGGATCTGCTGGAAGCCGGATGTCATTTCGGGCATCAGACCAAACGTTGGAACCCCAAAATGAAAGACTATGTCTTCGGGGCCAAAAACGGAATTTCCATCATCGACCTGACCAAAACCATGCACCAGATTGCCGACTCCTGCAACTTTCTGCAGCGGGTGGTGGCCGATGGCGGCGACATTTTGTTCGTCGGCACCAAGCGCCAGGCGCAGCAGATCATCCGTGAAATCGCCGAAAAGACCAAGATGTACTACGTCTCCGAACGCTGGATGGGCGGCATCCTGACCAATAACACCACCATCCGCAAGAGCATCAACCGGATGAACGAAATCGACAAGCGGCTTTCCGACGGCGGCGAAGGCGGACTGAAGAAAAAAGAACTTATTACGTTGAGCCGTAAAGGCGAAAAACTGCATCGCAATCTCGACGGTATCGCCGAAATGAAGAAATTGCCGGCTGCTATGGTCGTCGTCGACGTCTGCAATGACGCCATCGCCGTCCGCGAAGCCAACAAGCTCAATATTCCGATTGTGGCCATCGTCGACACCAACGGCGATCCGTCCAATATCGATTATCCCGTGGCCGCCAACGACGACGCCGTGAAATCCATCAAAATCATTACCGACCTCTTCGCCGATGCCATTGTCATCGCCGCGGAAATGTACCATAAGAAGGTAGTGGAAGAACGCGCCAAGGCCGAAGCGGAAGCCAAGGCCAAGGCCGCGGAAAAGGAAGCCGCCGCGCAGGAAAAGGCCGCCAAAGAAGCGGAAGCCAAAGCCAAGGCCGCGGAAAAGAAAGCCGCCGCCAAGGAAAAGAAAGCCGCGGAAAAGACGGTTGAAGAAGCTGCTGCCGTAGCCGAAGACCAGGCCGAAGCGGAAGCCAAGACCGCCGCCAAAAAGACCGTAGCCAAGAAAGCG
>JAQUZV010000026.1 GCA_028691155.1 Victivallales bacterium | reverse complement strand
GACCCGGCGGCGATGCGGCACCCGGGCCCGGCGCAGATGAAACCATGCAGCGATTCGCGTTCGGCCTCCACCCCGTCGGCCAGCAGATAATTGCCCGCGATCGGGGGCAGTTCCGGCAATCGGCACAATTTGCGCTCGATCACATCGCGGTGCGCCCGGAAATAACAACTGATCGAGCCCAGGTCGTTCCAGTAATAGTTTGCGGCCCGGTAGGCAACCACCTCCCCAGGCTCCCGCCGCAGCAGCTCCACAATGGCGGCAATACTGGAACACGAACACGGCTCCGACGGCAGATAATCGAAGAAATGGCCGGTGGCCATGAAAATACCGCCGTAGGTCATGGCACGACAGCCGGCATGATCGGCTTCGGCCATATCGTTGATATCCACAATCCGGCCGTCGGATGCGATCATCACCCGGTTTTCGGGACCGTCCAGCGTCAGCATGGTTACCGTGGCGCCGCGGTCGAAATGATAATCAGCCATGGCCCGCAAATCCAGATCGGTCAGGATGTCGCCGTTGTGCAGCAGGAAGGAATCGTGTTCCTCCAGCACCGCCCGGGCATTGACGATCGGTCCGCCGGTCCAGAGAATCTCCGGTTCGGGAAAAATGGTGATCCGGTCGCGAAAGCGCGAACGTTCCACGTAATTATTGATTTTTTCGCCGAGATAATGGGTGTTGACGGCAATCCGCCCGGTCCCGCCCTGCTCCAGGTTGATCAGAATGTTTTCCAGCAACGGACGGTTGCAGATTTCAATCAACGGCTTGGGAATATTATTGGTGATCGGGCGCATCCGGACTCCCATTCCGGCCGCCAGTACAATGGCATTGTAATTCCTGTCTTTCCGCATTTACTCTTCCTGAAAATTCTCCTTCGGGATCACTCCCGACCATCACGGTAATTGATATTTTTTCCGGCGGCAATGCCATGATTGCCGCCGAAGTTCGAAACCTTGTTGCCGTCTAACCTTTCCGGCGGGTCCGCAGTGTCACTTCTTCGGTCGAAACGTCAGCAGGAATCCCAGCGCCACGCTCAGCACCGCCGCCATCAGGATACGGTATTCGCCGGGCAGCGAAAAGGTGATCGTATGCGCCGGAATCCAGAACCAGACCACCGAAAACGGAATGAACGACCCCCAGACATGTTTATCGAGCGAACCGAAGAACGCCTCACCGCCGAGCAGCCGCCGTTTGGCAATCACCTGATTGAACCATTCGTGGGACAGCATCATCGGATAGGCAAAAATCATATTGATGAACAACGAACAGGAAAATGCCAGCAGCAATTTGTCACCCGCGCCCGCATCCGGCGCGACGCTCCCGAACCACAAGCCCTTCTCGACCAGACCGCGCACCCCCAGACTGAACACCGGAAACACCACCGAAAACATCAGCCCGTAAAGCCCCCACACCAGAAATCGAGCCGGCAGGCTGTCGACCCGATACGATCCGGTTTTACCCCGGGCCTTGATCATTTCTCCGAACGTGGCCAGCAATCCGAACTTCAGGAATCCCATAATGAAAGGATGGGCCAGGGTCACCGCGCCGAAATTATTGATACCGTTGCCGCCGGACGCCCCCCAGACCACTTTCCCGTCCTGCATGCCGAACGGAAACCAGATCACCGCCGCAGCACAACCGCCGGCATACGCCAAAGCCCACCAATCGCTTTTCTTCATTGCCTGTATACTCCGATGATAGTTAGAAATTGTCGCCGGTTAACTATAGTCCGCCGGGCCGTCGACAGCAAGGCGGAGCCGGGGAAAAAAAACAATTTCGTTCCAGTCGCCGCCGCTCTCCTCCGGCATAGCCGGAAAAACGCAATAAGTGCCGGAAAGCAGGGCCGACAGTTGAAAAATGCCGCCATCAGGGGTACATTAAATCAACTTGATCAGAATGAGGAATTACCCGGTTATGAATCAGTGTCAATATCACGCGGCATTGGACCTCTCCGGAGCCGAAGCGGCTCTGGCGGTTATGCCGATCGACGAAACGACGGTCTGCTTTTCCGCGTTTCGCGCCATGCGCGGCCGCGGTGCCGCTTTGTTGCTCGAATGGATTGAAAATTGCCTCCGGGAGCATCAGCTCGACCTGACCGCCGTAACCCGCTGGACCGTTGGTTCCGGGCCCGGCAGTTTCACCGGATTGCGACTGGCCGCCGCGCTGGTGGGAGGATTGATCTTCGGTCACCACGAATGCGTTGCCCGCACCTTGCCGACGGCTTTTGCATTGGCGGCCGGCAGTCGGGCCGCCGCCGGCGAAAGCGTGGCCGCGCTGTTCGACGGACGCAACCGGGAACTGTTGCTGTTCGGGATGCGCCGCACCGGCACCGGAGTGGAAGCCGACGGGTGCAGCATTGTGGTCGACGCGGTTACCGCGCCCGCGGCCCTGTCCGGCTATCAACACCTTACGGCGGCGGAAGCCAATCGTGACGCCATCACCCAACTGTTGTCGCCGGAACTGACGGCACGGGTGGAATTTTTCCCGCATTTGCCGGTGGCAACGTTGCTGACGCTGCCGTCGGACAACTGGAACAACGACCTGACCGAGCTGGTTTACGTCCGGCAGGCGGTATTCACTCAACCGGCCGTTTAAACCGCCGCGGGCAACAACAGGAGGAAAACATCATGGGACTCGGACACAGCGTATTTCGCGGCTGCATGATGATCATCCTGCTGGCGGCGGCTTTGCTGCTGCTGCTGCTCGGCGGCGGCACCGTATACGTAGCCGCCAATCTGTTCAGCGAAGCACCGTTGCCGCCGGGGATTATCACCGCCTCGCCTCAGGATCAGAATGCGGTGCGTCAAAAAATCCAGCCGCTGATAATGCAGATTATTCAGAGCGCCCCCGGCCAGACCGCCGAAATGACGTTGACCGACGGGGAGTTCAATGCCGCGGTCGAACAGGCCATCATCCTGCAACAAACCGCGGCGATGTTCGGCGCCGAACCGGTCGCCTGGCCGGAGGGATTCGACATTCGGCTGGCCAACGGCATGATCACCTGCAATTACTCCTATCGGGTCCGGTTCCGGACCCCGTTCGGTTCGTATCTCAACAGTCATCTGGTCTGGCAGCCGGAAATTCGCAACGGCCAAATCGACTTCACCATTCACGCCGGCCGGATCGGCGACTTTGAACTCAGCCCGTCCTGGACCAAAACCAGATGCCGGAAAGAACTGGCCCGACATCCCGAAATCGCGACGGCACTCCACAAAATCGTCGCCGACCTTTACATTACCGGCGACAAGACGCTGTTCATCCGTTACTACCCCTATGAAATCAAACTGCTGCTGCAGGAAAAGATGGCGGAGCGGAACCGCGCCGCGACCGGCTCCACCCGGTAGACCGGTCCGAAAGCCGCAAACAGCAACCCGGCTTGCATTTTTGCCGTAAATTGTCCCTTCGAACAACCTTTCCGGTTTGTTTTTCCGAAACAGGCGGTTTATTGTTGATGACGGTTGTGCTTATATTGTCAATTTATCAGCGGATGCCGGGGACAGCCGAGCCACGACATCACGACCAAATAATTTGGGGTACGGGAGAAAACCATGAGAAAATGGTGGTGGAGAATAACGGTTTCGCTAATGGTCATTGCCCTGATCGCCGGGGGTTTTTATTGGTATCGCCAGAAAAACATCCGTCCGGATGTTTCCTATCTGACGACCAAAATCGAACGCGGCGACCTCCGGGTCACCATCAACGCCACCGGCACCGTCGAACCGGAAGAAGTGGTTGACGTCGGCGCCCAGGTGGCCGGAAAAATCACCGAGTTCGGGCACGACGCCGCCGGCAAACTGATCGACTACGGCTCCGTGGTCAAAAAGGGCTGCGTGCTGGCCCACATCGACGATGCCCTCTATCAGGCCGAATGGGCCAAGGCCAAAGCCGAAGTGGCCGCGGCCCGGGCCGGACTGCTGAGCGCCCGGGCGGATCTGCAGCAGGTGGAAGCCAAACTGCTGCAGAGCAAACCGGAATGGGAACGCGCCGGCAAACTGGCGCCCCAGAGTATTATTTCCCGTTCCACCTATGACGCGGCCAAAGCGGCCTACGAACAGGATCTGGCCAGTCGGTCGGTCTGCGAAGCCGCCATCAAAAAAGCCGAGGCGGCCCTGCTTCAGGCTCAGGCCGCCGCCGATTACGATCACAAAAACCTTGAATACTGTACCATTATTTCCCCGGTGGACGGGGTCATCATCGACCGTCGGGTCAATGTGGGGCAGACGGTGGTATCCAGCATGTCCGCCCCCAGTCTGTTTCTGCTGGCCAAGGATCTCAGGCAGATGGAGGTGTGGGTCTCGGTCAACGAAGCGGATATCGGGAAAATTTATGTGAGCCAGCCGGTAACGTTCACAGTCGACGCTTTTCCCGGGGAAACGTTCGTCGGCGAAGTCGGGAAAATTCGTCTCAACGCCTCGCTGTCATCCAACGTGGTCACTTATATTGTGGAAGTGAAAACCGATAATGCCAGCGGACGGCTGCTGCCCTACCTCAGCGCCAATGTCCAGTTCGAACTGAGCAACCAACACGACATTACCTATGTGGCCAATGCGGCGCTGCGTTGGACGCCGGAAGAAGGAATGGTCGATCCGGAAATCGTCCGCCAAACCAAAGCCGAGGCGAAAAAAGCCGACACCGGAAAAACCGCGGCCGACACCAAAAAAGCCGGGGATAAAACCGTTGCATCCGCACCGGCCGCCGCCGCATCCGCCGGCGACAACCATCGGCATGTCGCCGAGCCGACTTACGGCACCCTCTGGGTGGCGGCCGACGGTTACGTCCACCCGGTTACCGTCATTACCGGCCCCACCAATGGCAGCGTAACCCAGGTCTCCGGCGACAAACTGCCGCTGAATCTGCCGATCGTCACCGGGGTCAAAACCGCGGAAACCATCGCTTCCGGTGCCGCCAGTCCGTTCCTGCCCAAGCTGCCGTCGCGACGCCGCAACGGTAAAAAGAGCAGCAGTTCCGGCGGCGCCTCGCATCATTGAGGCAACCCCAAAATCGGACGGCAACAGTTTATGGCGCTGATTACTCTCAAAAATATTTATAAAGACTATTACCTCGGTGATATCGACGTGCCGGTGCTGAAGGGCATCTCCCTGGATATCGCGGGTGGAGAGATGGTGGCGCTGATGGGCGCTTCCGGTTCCGGCAAAAGCACGCTGATGAATATTCTCGGCTGCCTCGACCGGCCGACCTCCGGAGAATATTGGCTGGACGGCGAAGAAGTGTCACGTTTGTCCTCCGATCGACGCGCCATGATCCGCAACCGCAAGATCGGCTTCGTGTTCCAGAACTTCAACCTGCTGGCCCGTACCAGCGCGCTCGACAACGTGGCCATGCCCCTGGCCTATACCGCCGGACAGCTTTCCAATCGCGAAGCGCGGCAACGGGCGGAAACGATGCTGACCCGGGTGGGCCTGGCCGACCGCATGGAACACGTGCCGGCCCAGCTTTCCGGCGGCCAGCAGCAGCGCGTGGCCATTGCCCGGGCGCTGATCAACCATCCGCCGGTGTTGTTCGCCGACGAACCGACCGGCAACCTGGATTCGCATACCAGCGAAGAAGTGCTGGCCATGTTTCAGGAACTGAACCGAACCGAGAAAATCACGATTATTCTGGTCACCCATGATTCCCACGTCGCCGAACACGCCCAACGCGTCATTCACATCAGCGACGGAGTGGTGGTCGACGGCGTTTTCGGCCCTGCCGGAGGTGAGGCATGAAGTTATACGCGGTAGTCGGCAATGCCCTGCGGACGCTGGCGCGCAATCCCATGCGGGCCATGCTTACCACGCTGGGAATCGTCATCGGCGTCGGTTCGGTAATCGCCATGATGGAAATCGGTTCCGGCTCGTCCGAAGCGCTGAAAAAATCGATCGCCAACATGGGCGCCAATATGTTGATGGTTTTTCCCGGCATGACCAATACCGGCGGCGTTTCCGGCGGTATGGGCTCGGCCAAAAACCTGACGCCGGACGATTGCGCCGCCATCATCAAGGAGTGTCCCGCCATCCGGGCTGCGGCGCCCCTGGTCTGGGTGCGCGCCCAGGCGGTGCGCGGCAACCGCAACTGGGTGCCGCAGCAGATTATGGGCACCACCGCCGACTACCTGGAGGTGCGCGGCAACCGGATCGAACAGGGGGTGTCGATCTCCCAACGCGATATTCTCAACTGCAACCGCGTGTGTCTGATCGGTAAGACCGTGGCTCAAAATCTCTTCGACAACGAATCCCCCGTCAATCAGGAAATCCGGCTGAAAAGCATTACGTTCCGGGTCATCGGCGTACTTGCGCCCAAGGGCGCCAACATGGTGGGGCAGGATCAGGACGACGTCATTCTGGCCCCCTGGACCACCGTCAAATACCGTATTTCCAGCACCACCTCTTCGGCCTCGACCCAGGGGGAAAGCAGCAAGAATTCCACCACCGGCTCCACCCGGGGCATTCTTTACCACAGCGCCACCCCGGACCTCTATCCGGCCCGGTCCAGCACCCAGGCCGAAGACAGCCCGATCTCATTGCGTCTCGCCTCCGTCAATATGATTCTGGCCTCCGCCGTATCCCCGGAAGCCATCCCCGCCGCCATCGACCAGATCACCATTCTGCTGCGGGAACGGCACCGCCTGCGCCCGGACAGCGACGACGACTTCATCATTCGCGACATGACGGAAATGACCAATACTTTGTCCTCCACCACCAAACTCATGACCAATCTGCTCTTGTGTGTGGCCATGATTTCGCTGATGGTCGGCGGGGTCGGCATCATGAACATCATGCTCGTGTCGGTCACCGAACGAACCCGGGAAATCGGCCTGCGCATGGCGGTCGGCGCCCGGTCGCGGGATATTTTGACGCAATTCCTGGTGGAAGCCATCGTGCTGTGCCTGATCGGCGGGCTGATCGGCATTCTGCTGGGACACGGTGGCGCCATGCTGGTGGCCATGACCCTCCACTGGCCGGTGGCCACTTCCATTCCCGCCATTCTGGCGGCATTTCTGGTTTCGGCCTCGGTTGGTATTATCTTCGGCTACTATCCGGCCTGGAAGGCATCGCGGCTCGACCCGATCGAGGCGTTGCGCTACGAATAGAAAATCCGACGGCCGATCCGCTTGACAAACGCCGTGACCCATAGCATGGTAAAAACCGTAACGCCGTTATTGCGGCTCCCGAACTTGCGGATGAAAGGTTATGAACGGAAAAAACTTTATTATCGTATTGTTGCTGCCGGCGGCAGTAATCGCCGGAGTGTTGCTCGCTTTCATGTTTCGCGCCGAATGGTTCCCGGAACAACTGGTGGTGCGTTATCATCCGGTGGAAAAAGTCGCATTTCAACGCTATGCGACCTGGCGTCGGCAACACCCGCACCTCGATAACCCCTATCAGTTTCCTGCCCGACGTTTCTCATTCTCATGCCTGGAATCGCAACTGCACCATGCCGATCCCACCGTAGCCGCGCCGGCGGCAATGATGCTGATCGCGCAATACGGCGTGGCCGGAATGAACGTCTTTCTGACCGTGGCCGAAAATCCCGAATTGCGCCGCCGGGTTCTCGCCGATCCCCTGCCCCCCACCGCACTCAACGCCCTGCGCACGATACTCGAGCATCCGGACGAAGAATGTTTTCTGCCGGCCCTGGCCGTATTGCAGGCCGCCCCGATCACGCCGGAACGCGACCGCCTGATCGCCGAAAATCTGGCCCACATCACCGGAGCGGCGGAGCGGGCGGAATTTATCGCCATGTTGCCCTCCGATGACAACGCGCGGGAAGTGGATGACAGTCTCAAATGGGAGTTGTTGCGATTGTGCCGGGAAGATCCCTCGCTGCCGGTGCGCCTGGCGGCGCTGGCCGTTTTCGGCGAAAACGGCTTTGCGACCCTGCTGCCGGAAGCCGAACAGTATTTTCTGTCCCTGGCGGTCAATCCGGCCACCGAGGAAAGCGTCCGCCGCCAGGCGGTGCGGAATCTGCTGAACCGTAAGACCGATCATCTGCTGACGTTGCTGGCCATCGCCGATCCGCCCGATTACGTCATCGAATTCAAGGACGATATCGGCCGGGCTTTTGCCGCCGTCGGCAACCGCGACGACTTTCCCGGCGCGGCGCTGGGCGCACTGCTGCTGGGACAAAACGATCTGGCCGCCGCAGACCTGAACCAGGCCCGGGACCAGGGCATCATCAATCACCGTTTCCGCCATCAGTATACGGCGCTGGATCTGGCCCTCATGCTCAAGGTCCCCGAACCGGTGCGCCTCCTGCGGCAATTCGGGGCCAAAACCGCCGCCGAACTGCCGTCGGCAACCGCGGCAAACCATGTGCTGCACCTGCCGCCGCCTCTTGCCCCCACGGCCACGCCGGTCGGAGCGGCAGATGAAACGGAATAAGAACGCTTAAATGTCCACGGAAATTTCCGGCTTGTCGCGATCTTCTTCCTCGGTCACCTTTTGCGCTTCCCGCGCCAGACGGCCATGCCGCAAGTTCAGACCGCGGAAGTAAGCCGCCACCGCCAGCACCACCGCCATAACGCCGCCGATAATGTAGGAGGGAACCAGCGGCAGGGCGAATCCGACCGGACCGCCGTTTTTCGGCGACACCCATAAAATATAGGTGGTCACAATAAAGCACATGAAAACTCCGGGCACCACGGTAATCCACCAGGTTTTGCGCTGGGCAATCAGCCAGATGGTGGCCGCATACAGCGTCGACGCCGCCATCACCTGATTGGCCCAGGCGAAATAATTCCACAGATGACCGAAAGATTTGGCGCTCTTGTTCGACCACCATAACAATCCACACACGATAACAATCAACGGCAGGCACAACAGCACCCGCTTATGCAGACCGCGCTGATCGATATGCAGCATTTCCGCCAGCGACAACCGCATGCTGCGCATGGCGGTATCACCGGAAGTAACCGCCAGAATCACCACCGCCGCAATCGTCAATGCGCCCAGCTTGGTCCCCAGGAAATAGGTGGTAATCTGTCCCAGCACAAACGACGGCGTTTTCAGCATGTATTCCGGGAACAGATTATAGACGACCAATGCCGCCGCCGCCCAAACCATGGCAATAAAACCTTCCATCACCATCATACCGTAAAAGGCACGGCGGCCATGGTATTCCGATTCGAGCGTCCGGGCAATAATCGGCGACTGGGTGGCATGGAAACCGGAAATGATCCCGCAGGCAATCGTTACAAACAATACCGGGATGATCGGTTCCGACATCATGTGTTCCTTGAAACCGGCCGATTCCGTGAACAGCAGCGGCTGATGAACGCCCGTCCACATCAGCGCAACAAAAATCGCCACGGTTCCGACCAGCAGCATCCCGCCGAAGATAGGGTAGAACCGCCCGATGATTTTGTCCACCGGAAACAGCGTAGCCGCAATATAATAGAGAAAAATCACGGCCACCATGTACCAGAACAGCGCATGTCCAGGCACCATGCCGGCCAACAGATTGGCCGGAATATTGATAAATACCGCCACCACCAACAGCAACAGCAACGTCATGAAAACCGAGAAGAACCGGGCATAGGTCGTGCCCATGGTTATTTTCGTCAACGCCGGCAGATTGGCACCCCGGTTCCGGATCGACATCATCCCGGAAACGAAATCGTGCACCGCGCCGCCGATGATATTGCCGATGGGAATGATCAGGAACGCAATCGCTCCGAATTTGATCCCCAGAATCACCCCGATCACCGGACCGACGCCGGCAATGTTCAACAACTGAATCAACATGTTTTTCCATAACGGCAATTTGACGTAATCAACGCCGTCGTAACAGGCGCAGGCCGGCGTTTCCCGCTCGTCCGGACAAATAATCCGTTCCACAAAACGCCCATAGGAAAAATAACCAACCACCAGAATCACCAGGCCCAGCAGAAACAATAACATGACTCCTCCTGATATCTTGAATTGAAGTAAATTAAAAAAATGAAAAGCGACATCACACCCATCATACGTCCATCGGTCGGGCCTGGGGTTGGGGGGCGAAAAGCTCTTCGTCTCGAAGCCGCGGGGCAACAAACCGCTGACAACCGCTTAACCAGCGGTCCGGGCAATAGGTTATAATATAATTGCCTCCCGGGGAGCATGCAATCGCCAAAGAAAATTTTTCCGGCAAAAAGCCGCCCGTAAGAACGGATTACCCCGGCGATTTTTCCCGATCCCGACTTGATTATTTGCCCACAGGCGCTAACGTATGATTTTCGGATTTCTATTCTTTTGACAATATCAGCACAACGCGAATTTAAGCTATAGGAGAAAAAAATGACGTTCGTTTCCCCGCTGCAGAAAGCCAGACTTCAGTATAAGCCGAAACTGCCCGTTGCCCTGCGCAACGGTGTTGCCGCCGTCAAAAACGTGGAAGGCGCCCCGACCCAATCCGTCGCCGACCAGGACCGCATCCAAGCCTTGTTCCCGAACACCTACGGCAGCCCGCAGGTGGTGTTCGAAGCCGGGTCCGCCCGGCCCGCTCCGGCCATCAACGTCGGCGTAATTCTCTCCGGCGGCCAGGCTCCCGGCGGCCACAACGTCATCGCCGGCCTGTTCGACGGCATCAAATCGCTCCATCCCGACAGCAGACTCTACGGCTTTCTCAAAGGCCCGGACGGCCTGGTCAAAAACGAATACATCGAACTGACCGCGGATATCATCAACGCCTATCGCAACACCGGCGGATTCGACATGATCGGTTCCGGCCGGACCAAACTGGAAAAGACCGAACAATTCGAAGCCGGCAAGGCCAATTGCGCCAAGCTGGGCATCAGCGCGTTGGTCATTATCGGCGGCGACGAATCCAACACCAACGCCTGCCTGCTGGCCGAATACTACCAGGCCACCAAAGCCGGCATCAACGTGATCGGCTGCCCGAAAACCATCGACGGCGACCTGAAAAACGAATTCATCGAAGCGTCGTTCGGATTCGACACCGCCTGCCGCGTCTACAGCGAACTCATCGGCAATATCCAACGCGACGCCAATTCCGCCAAGAAATACTGGCATTTCATTAAACTGATGGGCCGCAGCGCGTCCCATATCGCGCTCGAATGCGCACTGCAGACCCATCCCAACGTCTGCATCATCTCCGAGGAAGTCGCCGCCCAAAAGCAGACCATCGCCGACATCGTCGACTACATTACTTCCGTCGTGGCGCAACGTGCCGCCAAAGGCTGCAATTTCGGCGTGGCGCTGATTCCCGAAGGGCTGATCGAATTCATTCCCGAAATGAAAAATCTGATTGCCGAACTCAATGATCTGCTGGCCCACGAAGAAAAGGTCTTTGCCGATCTGGATCAGGAAGACAAACTCAAATTTGTCGCCGACAAACTGGACGAATCCCTGGCTCGGACCTTCAAATCGCTGCCCGCCGCCATTCAGCTCCAGCTCTGTCTCGACCGCGACCCGCACGGCAACGTTCAGGTGTCGCTGATCGAAACCGAAAAGCTGTTGGCGGAAATGGTCGGCGCCAAACTCAAGGCCATGAAGGAAGCCGGAACGTATCGGGGTAAATTCAGCACCCAGGCCCATTTCTTCGGTTACGAAGGCCGTTGCGCCGCGCCGTCCAACTACGACGCCGACTACTGTTACAGCCTGGGCTATAACGCCGCCGCACTGCTGCATGCCGGCAAAACCGGTTATATGTCTTCCGTACGCAACACCACCCAACCGGCCGATCAGTGGATCGCCGGCGGGATTCCGATCACCATGATGATGAATATGGAACGGCGTCACGGCGCCGACAAGCCGGTTATCCGCAAGGCGCTGGTGGAACTGGACGGCAACCCGTTCCGGACCTTCGCCGCCGGACGCGACCAATGGGCGGTGGAAACCGATTACGTCTATCCCGGCCCCATCCAGTATTTCGGTCCCGCCGAAGTGTGCGACCTGATTACCAAGACGCTCGAACTGGAACAGGCCTGAATCGCAACGACGACGGCAAGGGAGACGGATCATGAGTAATAATACCAATATCGATGTCGGCTATGTCGCCCAACTGGCCCGGCTGGATCTCGACGAGCCGACCCGGAATCGGTTGCAGCACGACCTGGAAGCCATCATCGGTTATATCGATCAGCTCAACGAACTGGACGTCGGCGGAATCGAACCGACCGCCCACGCCGTACCGCTGTCCAATGTCTGGCGCGAAGACGTGGCCGGAGCTTCGTTCGAGCGCAGCACCATGCTGCAAAATGCTCCCGCCGTCATCGACGACGAACTGATCAAAGTGCCGAAGGTTCTGCCCGGAGAGGAGATGTAAACATGAGTATCGAGGTGAAAACCCTGACCGTGGCGGAAGCCGCCGCCTTGCTCGCGGCGGGCAAAGTTACCGCTGCACAACTGTGCCGGGCCTATCTCGACCGGGTTCAGACCGTCGACGGCAGCGTCAAGGCATTTCTGAAATGCGACGCCGAACGGATTATGGCCGCGGCGGAAGCGGCCGACCAACGCCGTGCCGCCGGTACGCCGCGGAGTCCCTATGACGGGATTCCGGTCGGCATCAAGGACTGCATCGTGACGGCGGGAGAAACATGCAGTTGCGCGTCCAAAATTCTCGCCCCGGTAGTTTCGCCGTACGATGCCACCGTGGTGGCCCGGCTGAAAGCCGCCGGTTTCATCCCGATGGGACGGCTCAACATGGATGAATTCGCCATGGGCTCCTCCACGGAAAACAGTGCTTATCAACGCACCGCCAATCCGTGGGATATCACGCGGGTTCCCGGCGGTTCCAGCGGCGGTTCCGCCGCCGCGGTGGCGGCGGGAGAAGTCGCCGTCGCCCTCGGGTCCGACACCGGCGGTTCGATCCGCCAGCCCGCCGCTTTCTGCGGCGTGGTCGGCGTCAAACCCACCTACGGCCGGGTTTCACGTTACGGGTTGGTGGCATTCGCCTCCTCCCTCGACCAGATCGGGCCGCTGGCCCATACGGTCGAAGACGCAGCCATTATTCTGGATACCATCGGCGGTCATGATCCGCGCGACTGCACCTCATTGCCGGAACCGGACTGCGGCGGCCTGGCCGCGGCCGTGGCGGCGGCCCGAAACGGGGATCTCAAGGGCGTGAAAATCGGGTTGCCGGAAGAATATTTTGCCTCGGAATCCTCCGCCGGCGTCAAAGCCGGAGTCGAGGCGGCGATTGCCGTCATGAAGGAGCTGGGCGCCGAATTCGTTTCCGTCTCGCTGCCGCACACCAAATACGCGGTGGCCACCTATTACATTATCGCCACGGCGGAAGCCAGCACCAACCTGGCCCGTTTCGACGGCATCCGTTACGGCGCCCGCGACCAGGAAGCCCAGGACCTGACCGAGGTCTATTTCAAGACGCGCGGCCACGGCTTCGGCGATGAAGTCAAGCGCCGCATCATCCTCGGCACCTACGTGCTGAGCAGCGGTTATTACGACGCCTTCTATCTGCGGGCGCAGAAAGTCCGCACCCTGATCCGTCGCGACTTCGAAGCGGCGTTCCGGCAATGCGACCTGCTCCTGACCCCGGTCACGCCGACCACGGCATTCCGATTCGGCGAAAAAAAGGACCCGTTGCAGATGTATCTGGCGGACATTTATACCATTGCCCTCAATTTGTCGGGCAATTGCGGCATCAGCATTCCGGCCGCATTGGAAGCGGACAGCGGCATGCCGGTCGGCATTCAGCTGATCGGTCCGGCCCTGGCGGAAAAACAGCTGTTCGCCGTCGCCGCCCGTTTTGAACAGGCACGTAAGGAACAAGTATTCACTCCGGCGCTTTAAGCCGGATTGCCGCGCCGTACGGTGCCATCCGTATCGCGCGCGACAGCAAAGGGGAAAAACGATGAAAAGAATCGATTTTGCCTGGCCGCAAGGACTCTCCGGTGCCCTGACGACCAGTTGGGACGACGGTACGGAATTCGACCGGCGACTGGTGGAGATTCTCAATGCCCACGGCATTAAGGGGACTTTCAATCTCAATAGCGGCATGTTCGGATTTACCCGGGAACAGAGCAAGTGGAAAAATTATATCAGTGCCGACGAAGTAGCTTCCCTCTATGCCGGTCATGAGGTGGCGGTTCATACCGTCTCCCATCCCTGGCTGCAACGACTGTCCGACGACATGATTCGTTCCGAAGTGCTGGAAGATCGCCGGACCCTGGAACAGTTGGTCGGTTATCCCGTGCGCGGCATGGCGCTGCCGTACGGAACCGATGACGAACGCGTCCGGGCAATCCTGCGTTCCGCCGGAATTGTCTACGTCCGGCCGGTTGTCCGGAACAGCGAACCTTTCGCTCTCCCCGGCGATTTCATGAACTGGCAGGTGACCGCACATCACAAAAACGATATCCGCCTGTTGTGGAAAGAGTTCGTGGAATACCACAGCCACAGCGACAAACTCTTCTATCTCTGGGGCCACTCCTACGAATTTGCCGACAACAACAACTGGAACCTCATCGAAGAATTCGCCCTGTATGCCGGAG
>JAQUZV010000304.1 GCA_028691155.1 Victivallales bacterium | reverse complement strand
GGCTGTACCGCATCGCCTTCGCCTCCGAACTGGAAGTAGAGGAAAACGTCATGGAAATCCTCCGCGACGCGCCCAACATTACCCCCGCCTATTGCGCCGCCTGCGATCATGTCCGGTTGTTCCTGAGCTGCCCGGACGAAGCGCTGCTGGAACGTAAAAGCCGGGAAATCGTCGCCAGGTTCGGTACGAGACTGCTGCGGCCGGAACACCATACCCTGCCGCAGGAAATGGTCGCCATGCTGCGGGAACGCAACTGCACCCTCGCCACGGCCGAATCATGTACCGGCGGTCTGATTGCCGCGGCGATCACCGATATTCCTGGTTCTTCCGCGGTTTTCCGCGGCAGCGTCATCGCCTATAGCGACGAAATCAAACGCGACATTCTCGGCGTCAGCTCCACCGTGCTGCAAACCTACGGCTCGGTCAGCGGACAATGCGTCTCCGCCATGGTGGAAAATCTGGGCGTCAAATTCCATGCCGAAGCCGGTATCGCGGTTTCCGGCATCGCCGGTCCCGGCGGCGGCACCCCCGCCAAACCCGTCGGCCTGGTCTTCATCGCCGCCAAGCTCGGGCAGAGAACCGTCATCCGGGAATGCCATTTTTCCGGCAACCGCGATGCCGTCCGCCGCATCACCGTCGCCGCCGCCCTGAACGAACTGCGCAATCTGCTGCTGGAAAACTAATTCCAACCAGCTTCGC
Source organism: Victivallales bacterium (assembly GCA_028691155.1). Taxonomy (GTDB): domain Bacteria; phylum Verrucomicrobiota; class Lentisphaeria; order Victivallales; family SZUA-371; genus SZUA-371. The sequence continues at coordinate 2,423 of JAQUZV010000304.1, read as the reverse complement.
AAGAAGAGGGAGATTCCGGCGGCAACTGCCGCCGGCCAGCGTTCCGCCGCTGGACCACGTCCGGGCCCGGCCCGGCGCGAAGTAATCGAATTGGCCGCCGGGAAAATTCCCGGCGGGTCAATTCGATGGGCTTGCCGAAAATCGCCGTACCCGGCGATTTTGAATAGAAATCAAGATTTAGGATCAGTAGATTGAAGCGTAGTCGCAACGCCCCGGGTCGTACCCGGCAGCGGCAGCGACAATGGCCCGAACAACTATCATAAAATTCTAACCGGGCGGTGATTGACAAGTGTCTTCCGCCTGCTACATTCTACCGTAAGAGCGAATCGAGCCAGCAACCGCGGATCAGGGCCGCAATCAGGAGAGGGAGAATCGATGCAGGATATTGCCAGAATGATTCGTGGTTTCCGGCATTTTCGCCGTAATTATTTCAGCAACGACGCCCGGTTGTTCGAGCGGCTGAAGGAGGGTCAGAATCCCCGTACGCTGGTAATCGGCTGTTGCGATTCCCGGGTCGACCCGGCGCTGCTGACCGAGTCCGCTCCCGGCGACCTTTTTGTCATCCGCAACGTGGCCAATCTGGTGCCGCCGTACGACCATGACACCGGGTTCCACGGCGTCAGTTCCGGCATCGAATACGCGGTAAAAGCACTGGAAGTCCGGGATATCGTGGTTCTGGGACACTCGGGTTGCGGCGGTATTGCCGCGTTGCTGGACCATGCCATGCTGGAACAGACCGAATATCTGCGCCCCTGGCTGTCCATTGCCCAACCGGCACTGAACGCGGTCCGGGAGGAATTGCAGCACAAACCGCGCGAACTGCAATGTCGGGCCGGGGAAGAAGCGGCATTGTTGGTATCGCTGGAAAATCTATTGAGTTTTCCCTGGATCCGGGAACGGGTCGAAGCCGGTCAACTGACGGTGCACGGCTGGTATTTCGATCTGCACCGTGGGGAACTGCTGGCTTTCGATCCGGAACAACGGGAATTCGTTCATCTGGCCTGAACGGAACCATAATTGGGCGCGGCCAGATGACCAGGCATAAGAGGTAAACATGCTGTCCAACCGAATGACCCGCAAAGGGATGGATTTTTCGATTCTGAGCGCGGTACTGTGGTCGGTTTTTTATGCCGCCACCACCGGTCCGGTACTGGCCGGATTGTTTCTGGTGCTCAAACTCAACAATTTCCAGATCGGTCTGGTCAACTCCATGACCATGCTGGTGTTGCCGGCCCAGGTGATCGGCGCCGTGGTGCAGCAACGTTATTTTCCCCGCAAGACGTTCTGGTTCTGGATGGCGTGTTCCCAATACAGTTGCTATATGCTGATTTTCGTGCTGATGCTGCTGTGGGGCCTGATCGATCACCATTACGCCGTAACCATATTCATTGCCTTGTTCGCCACGGCCCAGATGGCGGCGCAACTGGGGGCGTCGGTATGGATGTCGTGGATGAGCGATCTGGTACCGGCGCGGGAGAGCAACAATTTCTGGAACCGGCGCGGCGGCCTGGCCCAGGTCAGCATGATGGTGGGCGCCATCGGCGTCGGGGTAATGATCGACCAATTGGGCCGGGAATTGCTGTCCACTTACGTCTGGATGTATATAATCGGGGTAACTTTCGGTTATCTGTCGCTCTTTTCCCAAAGTCTGGTGCCGGAACCGGCGCCGGGATTGCGACCGTCGACCCAGCCGATCATCGTTAAGATGCTGTTGACCTGGCGCAACCGGCGTTTCCGTCAACTGCTGGCCTTTTTCGGCCTACACTCGCTCGCCAACTGGCTGGTAGCTCCTTTCATCTTCATTTATCTGCAGAAAACGCTGAATTTTTCCATGACCACGGTCCAGTTGCTGGTGGCGGCCAGTAGTACCGTAAGTTTTTTCTCGGCTTATGCGTTCCGGGTCGTCGGGGGCAAATACGGACGGAAACCGGTGGCAATGATGTGCGCGTTCTTAAAAGGAATCGAGTTCATCGGCTGGGGATCGCTGATTCCGGGGGCCTCGTGGCGTTGGGCGTTGCCGGTGTTCATGCTGGGCGGATTCGTCAATATGGGTCTGGGCAACGCCACCATGTCGTTGATTACCTCGGTGGAACGGCGCAAAAACCAGAGTTTTACCATTGCCATGTTTTTTGCGGTCACCGGACTGCTGGGGTTCGCCAGCGCCGGAGTCAGCGGAATCTGTCTGGACGCGCTGGACGGGTTGAGCTGGGTCAAATCAGGTCCGTTTTCGGCCTTCAATTTGTTGTCGCTGGTGGTGGCACTGGGCTATTTCAGCAGTACGTTGCTTTTCCTGAATTTCCATGAAGACGGTTCGGTTTCCACCGTCCGCGTGGTTAAGATTCTGCTGTCCAACAATCCGTTCCGTTCGGTCTACCATGCGCATGTGCTGTCGCGGCCCATGCCGGAAATGACCCGGATCGAAA
>JAQUZV010000303.1 GCA_028691155.1 Victivallales bacterium | reverse complement strand
TCGCCGTCGCACGATCTTGCCGCCGACGTGGAATTGTTGGGGTTGGGATTGGCGGAACAGGATGCGGCACTGCGGCAACAGCGTGAATTGACGTTGCGACAGCGGGAACAGGAGGCCGAAGCCGCCGCCGTTGATCGGCAACAGCAGGAATACCGTCGGACGGTAACGGACTTCTTTGCCGCCTGCGGGGTGGCCGATGAGGCGGAATTGCGGCGGCAATATGATTTGGTGCAGGAACGCGCGGAATTGCGCCGTAAGAACGAATTATTGCGGGAGCGCCTGCAACAGCAGCTCGGCGTCGGTGCCGATCTCGAGGCGTTGATTGCCGAACTGGCGAGTGCCGATCCGGTGACCATGGACGAGGATATTTCCCGGCAGGAGGAAGAGCTTAAGCGGCGGCAGGAGGGGTTGGCGCAACAGCGCGAACAGATCGGCCAACTGAAAAATGAGTTGCAGAATATTGCGGTACAGGATGAGGAAAGCCGGTTGCGGGGAGACGAAGAAGTTCTGAAACAGCGTATTTATGATCTGGCGGTCGGTTGGGCCGTCGACCGGACGGCGCTGCGGTTGGTCGAACGGGCGGTGGCCCGTTACGAACATGATCGGCAACCCGGCGTGATCCGGGCGGCGGCGGATATTTTCCGCCGAATTACCGCCGGGCGCTATGAAACCTTGTACAAGCCGCTGGAAGATAATGAGTTGTACGTGCGGGACCGGTCTGGGCGCTCCTTGCGGGTCGGCGAATTGAGTCGCGGATCGCGGGAGGAACTCTATCTGGCGATGCGGTTGGGGCTGATCGCCGAATATGAACAGCGCAGCGAACCCATGCCGTTGCTGCTGGACGACATCATGGTCAATTTCGACGACGACCGGGCGGGGCGGGCCCTGGCTGCGGTGGCGGAATTTTCCGCGACGCGTCAAACCATCATTCTGACCTGCCATCGTCATTTGCGTGATCTTGCTCTGGCCGCCGGAGCACGTCAGGTTAATGTCTGAACCGACGGTGTTTTCTCTGCTGTCAGATATCTTATTGCATCGGGCTTGCCGGACGATTTCTTTTTGAACGTCTTCGGCGTTGGTATCAACTTGCCGTGACGATCACCGCCTTGTCTCGGTGCCTCGCCGTCATCTCAATGAATGCATTAGCACGTCCTGATTAACGCGATCAGGGCAATATTATTCCGGTTCGAAGGTTTAAAATATGGAATGCATTTGGGCTTCGACGGCGGCAATGGCATCAAGCATCTTTTTCATCGCGCCGGACTGTTCCGGGGCGTAACGGAAAAATTCCTGCAATTCGGCGCAGGGGTAGTCCGGACATTCCGAGCACACTTCGACGCCTTTGGCCACGGCGCAGGCACGAATGCCGCAGCTGTTGGCACAGTGAAAACATTTGCGGCCGCCGACAGTCAGACAGCCGTCGCAGGGAAGCATTTCGGCCTTGATTTCGGGACACTTGTAGCGTTCGCGCCAGTCGGCGGCGACCAGTTCCAGTTGGTCGGCATCATTTTGCTGCGTCGCCCGATAGGCGTCGCAACGGCTGCAGACGAGACCGCAGGGTGCAATATTCAGTGACATATCCTTTTCCCCCTTGTTGGGTTGCCGGTGATATCGGCGGCAACCGTTTATTGTAGCCGTGTCGGGAGAATTATACAAGTCGCCGGAATTTTTTTCGGTCGATAAACTGTTGACGCGCTGTGGTTGTCCTGTTTGACAAAGACTGACCGTCCTTTGCCGCCGCGTCCCTCGTAATCAGGTTGCCTGGGACGCGGTACGGCGTTTTTCGGCAGCGGCGGCATGATCGGCGCGGGACAGAAACTGTCGGACGACGGCGAGATATTCTTCCGGCTGTTCCAGGTGATGCTCGTGCGAAGCGGCGGCAAAGACATGAATATCCGCACCGGGCACCCGGTCGCGGTAGCCGCGGACCGTCTCCGGAGCGGCTTCATCGTCCGCGCCGCAGGTGAACAGCACCGGCAGGGTCAGCTCCGGCAGCCGGGCGGTGACGTCGTAGCGCTTCAGCGTTCCGGTAACGGTAAACTCGCTTGGCCCCCACATATATTGATAGAGTTTGGGATTGACCCGGGAGAAAGAACGGTTCAGGCACTTCGGCCAGGTTTCCAGACGGCAGACGTGACGGCGGTAGTAGGCCATCATGGCATCCTGATAAGCCGGGGAAGCAAAATCTTCCGCCGCTTCGGTGTGACGGATGATGTCGCGGAGCTCCGGCGGCAAGTGGTCGATATAGATGTTTTGGTCGGCCAGCCATTGCGCCGTGTTCAACAATGGTCCCGACAGCACCAGACTTGCCGCCCGATCGCTTCCTTCGCCCAAAGCGTATTCGACGGCTAGTACGGCGCCCCAGGATTGTCCGAGCAGATGCACCCGGCGCAGGTTCAGCGTCCGGCAGACCTGATGCAGTTCCGCCAGATAACGGGCGATGGTCCAGTCTTCCGGGTTATCGGTTTTTTCCGACTTGCCGCAATCGAGCTGATCGTAGAAAATTACCGGGCGTTCGTCGGCCAATGCCGCCAGGGGTTCCAGGTAGTCGTGCGTGGCGCCGGGGCCGCCGTGCAGCACCAGCAGCGGCAGGCCGGGTTGGTCCACACCGGCGATGCGATACCAGACTTTACCGCCGGGCACCGTAACATACCCTTCCTGCCGTTCGAATCGATGCCGCGGTTCGTTTGGTGTTCTTTTTCCGGTCATAATTTCATCTCCCCATAAAAAAATTATCTTGCATAATTGCCGTAATGAGATCGATCATGAGCGCTGATGGTATGGTCTGCAATGTCTTGTCGGGCAACCTGCGGTTGTCGGCCCGGTTTCCCTGCGGGGGGTCAATGATCGGGGATGACGCCGACATAGGGGAGGTTGCGATAATATTCGTCGAAATCCAGTCCGTAGCCGACCACAAAGCGGTTGGGAATGGTGAAGCCGACGTAATCGCCGTTGATGGCGGCCTCCCGGCGTTCCGGTTTGTCCAGCAGAACGCAGAATTTCAAACTCAGCGGCGATTGCTCCGCCAGCATGGCGCGAATTTTAACCAGCGTATTGCCGGTGTCGAGGATTTCATCCGTTACCAGCACGTGGCGTCCGGCCAATGGCAGCTTCAGTCGGGAACG